>DATEXA010000211.1:0-24648 GCA_035257465.1 Pyrinomonadaceae bacterium
TTCCGGACCTAGCCGATACGTATTGAAGAAGTTGTTGTAATAAGGAACCACAGCCGCCTCTTCCGAGATCTGTTCATGACGATTGGCCTGGGTCTCTGCCGGCACGTCACCCGGTGTGCGTACGGTGTCGTCGGGCTCAAGCCGCTCGCCGGTTGCTGGCTTTGTCTTCTTGGTGTTGTCTTGAGCAGGCGTCGTCGTTCGTTCCCGCGTCTTCTGCGGATCATTTGGATTCTGTGCGAAAAGCGACGTTGCGGAAACTGCGAGCACCACAGCCAACGTCAGCGCGACGAATTTGTTGTTCCTCTTCATATCCACCTCCAAACCTACTGAGCGCCACGACCAAAGATAATTATTTTGATCGTTTCAAACATAATGATTGCATCGAGAAGGAGACTATAGTTTTTGATGTAGAAAAGATCATACTGAAGCTTCTGGCGCGCATCCTCGATAGAAGCGCCATACGGGTACTTGATCTGGGCCCAACCTGTTAAGCCGGGCGCGATCAAATGTCGTTGTTCGTAATAAGGAATCTCTTCTGCAAGTTGTGAGACAAAGTGCGGGCGTTCCGGTCGTGGACCAACGAAACTCATCTCACCGCGTAGAATATTCCAAAACTGGGGTATCTCATCGATGCGAACCTTGCGAATGATGCGCCCAACGCGTGTGGTTCGATCGTCACCTTTGCTGGCCCACACAGGTCCCGACCGTTCAGCGTCATCATTCATCGAACGAAACTTCATCAAGACAAATGTTCTGCCGTTCTTGCCCACCCTCTCTTGCCTGTAGAAAACCGGCCCTTTTGACTCCAGCTTGATAAGAATCGCAGTCAAGATCATGATTGGTAGTGAAAGAGTGAAACCGATCAAAGCAACGAGCCAGTGAATTGCATTACGCGAGATAGTAGTGATACGGCCCTGACGACCACGGCCACTAAAAATCAGCCAGGACGGTCGAATCATGTTCAATGAAACTCGTCCGGTGATGCGTTCATAGAATGAAGCCCCTTCTTCGATGGAAACATCACCAGCCAAACTTAGCTCCAGCAATCGGTCTGTCGGGAGTTGCCCGCGGCGCTCACCCATTGCAACGACGATACGATCGATACCTTCTTTTTTGACGATGCTTCCCAGCTGTTCCGTCAGACCAATAACCCGCGGATTTATCAGACTCTTTCCGAGCAACTCCGAATCAGTACCGACAAAACCGATGATTCGATAACCCGCATCCGGACGGCTCAAAACCTCACGCGCAACTTCCACTGCGAGTTTTCCCGATCCCACTATAAGGATGCGCTCTCCAAAGTCCGGGTGGCCCAAAAACCAATGAATCGAGACCCTCCAACCAACCATTAATCCGAGCGCGAGTGGGAGTGCAATGAGCGCAATGCTTCTTCCCAGCATTAATGCCGGGTAGGCGTAGAATGCGAGCGCAAGAGCGATCCAGGCGAGTCCCAGCGCCTGAATCAAACGCAGAACCAACTCACGTCGATCATGCATGACGACAAAGTCGTACAAGTCGAACAGGTAGAAGGCTGCCAAACAAAAGAACGAAGCAAGTCCAGCCTTCGCGTAACCATTCTTTACAACTAACTCAAAGTGCGCACCCTGCAAGCCGACGCGAACGTAGACAGCGGCGATGATTGCGCCGTAGACCAAAGAAGCTTCGGCCAGGAGCAATAAAAGTGTGCGCCCGTTGAGACGAAGAACTCTCAATTAACTGCGACTACCTCCTCTTCCTTTTGATCCATAGGTATTGGTTGTTTTGGCGCGCTACTGAGATGTCGCTCTCTGTTATAGTAGCGATGTTGATAGTAGTAAGAGTTGGAGTCCGGTTGTTCTTCTGCTCGGTTTAGTACAACACCCATCATCCGTTCTTTCGGAATCTGCTCGAGCAGTTTGTCTAGAACGTTGTAACGTGTCTTACCGGCTCGGACGACTAGCAGAGCGCCATCCGCTCGGTTCATCAACACATTCGCGTCGGTAAAGATTCCAAGCGGTGGAGCGTCGATGATGATGTAGTCAAACATTCGTCTGACCTCGGTGAGCAGACGGGAGTAACTCGGACCAGACAATAACTCCGCTACGTCTTCACGCGGCTTTCCGCCTGGCAACAAAAATAGTCCAGAAGGTTCGAGGCGGACGATCGCGTCTTCAAGTTTCATTTGCCCACCAAGAACTTCCGAAAGACCTACGGGCACATCGATACCCAGGTAATCAGTCGCGCATGGCTGCCGCAAATCGCTGTCGATGATCAATGCTCGAATACCTTCCGTTTGGGCCAAGAGCCACGCGAGATTAAGTGCCGTCAGTGTTTTGCCTTCGGCAATGCCTGCACTTGTCACGACGATAGCGCGTGTTTGGAGCCGCTCACCGGTCTGGAGAATTCTCGTGCGCAACGATCGAAATTGTTCGCAGTAGCCGGAACGAGGCTGGCTAACCGCGACGAGATGAGGCTCGACGCGTGTCGGAGAAATGTCGTAAGAGACAAATCCTCCGGCACGCGCCGACCCGGCAGCGTCCAAAGTTGCCCCAGCATCACGCGAAGCAATTCCGCCGGGGAGTGCCGACCCGCCGGGTACATCCGCAGTGTGCGCAGTGGACGCTGAGCTACGCGCCGCCTCGGGCGAAACGGACATGATCGTTGAACCGCTAAGGAGTTGCTCTTCGATCTGCCTGGAAGTCAACCCGGCAGTACTGGGTGCTTCGCTACGGCGCTCGGAACTTTTGTTTTGTCGCTTTGGAGCTTCGGTCGGCTCTTTAGCGCTTTGTCGTCTTAGGGCGTCGAAAACTCTTCCCATTCATTCACCTCACAGCTATCAGAATCGAGATGCTACGTAGTTATCAGTACACTCGACGTCAATTTCGGGTCCTGGCCATTTGATTCCGTGGCAGCAGACCAAATTCTTCTATTCAGTAACCGTGACACTCGGCGGCGTCTTCTCACTATCTTTCTCTGACGCTGCACTTCCGGCTGCCAACAATTCCGCACGACCATCTGACGAAAAGATCCTTGAGGGCGCTGCCCGTTCTTCACCGACCTGCATACCACTTGATCGCGGCAACATATCGAACGTCTCCGCAACCTCCTCGATAATTGGACGATTGATCGTGGTTTCACCAGCCGCATAACCGGCCAGCAGCGCGTTGTCACAGAGATTATTAATGTTTCGAGGAATACCTTCCGAACAACGAAAGATGTAATCGATAGCGCTGGGTGAAAAAACGTCGGTACGTTCTGCACCGGCTACCAATAAACGCGAAGTGATGTAACGATCGGTTTCCTCAACGTTAGGTAGGGACTTAATAATGCAGCGCAACGCAACACGTTGCTTCAGCTGACGTAGATCAGGGTTATTGAGAACCTCGCGAAGTTCAGGCTGACCAGTCAAAACGATCTGAAGTTGTTTTGCAGTGTCCGATTCGAAGTTGGAGAGCAATCGAATCTCCTCCAACACATGCGGCGAGAGTCCCTGAGCCTCGTCGATGATCAGGACCGTTCTCAGACCGCGAGAGTGACGTGATTCAAGGGCTCGACCCAACTCAAGCAACAACTCCGATTTTGTTTCCCACTTCTGTATATCAAGCAGTGAGGCCACATGCTGGTAAAACTCCGCGACTGAGAGACGGGGGTTAAAAATGTAGGCAACCAGGACCGTACGATCGAGCCGCTGCATCATCCAACGTAAGATCGTCGTCTTCCCGGTTCCAACCTCGCCGGTCACAACTACTAATCCTTTTCCGCTCTCGATTCCGTAGTGCAAGTTGGCCATTACTTCCGTATGCGACGGAGTGAAATAGATGAAACGCGGATCAGGAGTCAGCGCAAATGGTAGTTCTTTTAACCCGTAGAATTCTGCGTACACTTATCGGACCTCCAGTTCGTGACAGCCTGCCCTTAATCGTTACGAGGAACGTGATTGCATCAAGAAATCGAAAATGTGCGTTAGTTTTAAAGCTAGCGCGAGCAGAGGAATACTCACGATAGTGACTACAAATCCTGCGGCAAGAAGCAGCCGGCGACGCCGGGGAATGGCTTTCGCTTCTTGTGGTGTCAGCAATTCGGGTACTGAGATAAGGACCGGCAAGCCAGTGTAATGACGCGCATCTTCACTGGTTTGAATTGTCAGAAGTCGTGGGACTTCAAAGATTCCGGTAAGCAGTAGTCCAACTCCGAGTCCCACAGCCACGCCGATGCCCGAAAGAAAGAGGCGCTTTGGAGCAACAGGGACTGAAGGTAAGTTAGCAGGGTCGACTACCTCGATACTCTCGCCCTGTTGTTGAGAAGCCGCGTCAGCATTAAGGGTGATTCCTCGTTGTTGCTGAAGCAACTGATCGTATGCAGCTTTCTTTGTCTGATAATCGCGTTCGATAACCCCCAAATGGAGCTCAGCGCCAGGAACATTGTTGATGCGCTCGAGAAGAGTGGCGATCTGTTTTTCGTTTTCCGCAAGCAGTCCTTGCTCTCGCTTTATTTCGCCCTGCACCATTCCGATCTCGGCCTCTAGACCGCTCGAAGCCAAATCGGGCCGAGCGGCAAGCTTCTGTTGTTTTTCCTTAATCTTTTGCTTCCACTCGGCGACCATGTCATCCATGTCTGCTTTGACTTGGTCAATTTCTTTTTGCCTTGCAATCACGTCCGGATGTTTATCGCGCAGCTCCTGTTTTAGTCGAGTCAGTTCACCTTCAAGCGAAGCTTTGCGGGTGGCGAGCTGCGACCACGCAAGAGTGGTTTTCGGATCAGTCAGGTTCTCAGCCGCATCTTCCTTTTGCTGCTCAACCGACTTCTTAACCAAAGAGAGCTGGGTACTCGCCGCCGCTCTGCGATCTTGCAATCGTCCAACCTCTGACATCAGTGCCTTCTGCTGTTCGCGCAAACCGTTGAGCTGTTGTATCAGCGAAGTTGCTTCCGAAGGCAAATTACCGACGTTACTCGTCATGAAATCAAGACGCTGCTTATCAATTGCGTCGAGTTCTTCTTTAGTCTGCCGAACCTGATTGTTGATAAAAGTCACCGCAGCAACGCCGGAGTTGACCTGATTCCGCGTCTGCTCGCTGATGTATTTGCCGGCGAGTTCCTGGGTGACAGCCTGGGTTATGCGCGGGTCGCGTCCATGAAAGGTGATGTTGAAGCCGTTCGTGATGTCGTTGCGACTTGTGTTGACTTCGACTTTGATATCTCTGCGCATCATCGCAATGACCGACTCCATTGGCTCACCACGTTGCCGCTCAGCTTTGTAGAGTTCATATCTCTCTACAATCGGCTCGAGAGAGGTTCTGCTGGCCACAACTTGAGCGATGCCGTTTAACTGACGCGTGATGTTGTCTTCGGTGCCTGTTTGAATAACGCTGGTAGGGAGAGTAGATGGCCGGACAACGATTAGCGTCGTCGACTCATACACATCGGGCAAGCGGTACACGACCCATGAAACCGCAGCAGTCACCGCAATAACCGGCAGGATAATCAACCACTTTCGCCTCCGGATGATGTTCAGATATTCACCGGGGGTTCGCTGGCGGAATTCAATGCTCATACAGGCACTCCTTCTTTCGTTCTACCGCAAGTAGGCAATTGATCGGAGCCGATCATTCATGCCACTACGATTCACACTATCTAAAGTGAAGCCAAAGCCTTCTTTGCTTCGTCGACATCGGCGAACGGCATCTTTTCAGCTAGTCGCAGCGAAGCTTCTAATTCCCGCTTAGCTGCTTGGTTGTCGCCTTTCCCTTTCAAAGCCATTCCCAGGTGGTAGTGATAACTAGCACTGGGGGACGAGTTGTTTGCACGAGCGGCTTGTTCATCGAGCGCAACAGCCTTCTGTAGTTGCTCAGCAGCTGCTGCAAAAAGGTTTTTCTTGTAGTAAACCCAACCCAAAGTGTCGACAAAACCGGCTATGCTCGGATTCCTTTGTACGACACCCTGAGCAAGCTTCACTGCTTCGTCGAGGTTTCCTTTACCTGTAATTGCGTAGAGCCAGGCCAGGTTGTTTGCAGCGATTACTGAATTGGAATCTTGTGCAAGAGCCTTCCGGTAGTTGTCAGCCGCAGCGTCGTAGTTCTTTCGAGCGTCTTCAAGCATGCCTATCATGGTGTAGGCCATCGGGTTATCTGGTCGGATCTGAATGATCTTCTGAAACTCACCTATCGCTCGATCTTCTTGCTTCGAGTTTATGAAAAGCCCTGCTAGCGCGTTATAAGCAGCAACATAGTTCGCATCTAATTCGATAGCTTTACGAAGCTCTGCCTCCGTCGCTTGTGCATTACGTTGAGATGAGTACACCAGTCCTTTCAAATAATGAAGCGACGCATTATTCGGATAGGAATTCAATACTTGATCAATCCTGGCGTGCGCTTTATCGAATTCCTGCCTTTGTGTGTACAAAGTAAGGAGACCGTTCAGAGCCGCGAAATTGATGCTGTCGACTTTCAACGCGTTTTCCCAATTCGCCACGGCTTCGTCAGGTTTGTTTTCACTGATCGAAACAGAAGCGAGACTGTTGTATGTGGACGGATCATTGGGAGCTGTATCACGTGCAGCCTCGAAGTCCTGTCGCGCAGCCGCAAGATATTTCACTTGGTCCTGCGGCACAGCCGCAAGATTTTTCAACTGCATTTGCGCACTGCCACGAGCTAGATATGTCTTCTCGCGAATCTCTGCGAGCAATGTTGGGGAATTGTCATTGTCCGGTGCAGTCTTACTGAGACGATCGAGCAGTTCATTCGCGAGCGTAGCGGCACCCTTTGGATCACCACCCGCCAACGTGATCTGTATTTTCATTAACTTAGCCGGTAGGTAATCCGGGTAGTTCTTTTCTAAATCCCCAGCGAAAACTCGCGCCTGGTCGAGATACCCAAGTTGAAAATTAGTTTGGGCCATGAAGTAGAGACCAGGGCGAGAGGTTGGTTCCTGTTTTAGTACTTCCTTCAAATCTTCAACTGCAGCTTTCAAATCTGCGTTTTGCCCACTCTGAGCTCGTAGCCGCGCTCGCAACATCAGAGCTTGTCTGTCACTTTGGTCCTTCTTAAGAGCTTCATTAACTTGCGCAGTCGCACCCTGAATGTCGCCCTTCGCCATGAGAATTTCCGCGAGTCGATATCGGCCCCGCATGTAATCCGGGGATTTCGTAATGACGTCCTGATAAATCTTGACAGCGTCATCCGTACGATTTATCGACGAATAAAAGTCGGCCAGGAGAGCCTGGCTTTCCGGCTTATCCGGCTCGAGTGCGGCCATTGCCTTATAAGCTTGCTCGGCCTTATCGAGTTGCTTGCTGACTAAATAGTAACTGGCGAGAATGAGGCGTGCGTCGCGATCTGTTGGTCCAACTTCGACCGCCTTGTTCAACTCTGCCTCTGCCTCAGGCATGCGGTTGTGCTGAACCAGGAACTTGCCATACTCGGTATGCGCTAAAGGCGAACTGGGATTAACAGAAATCGCACGTTTCAAAAGTTCTTCTGCTTTGTTAGCGTCGTTAGTGACAATGTAGAAACGAGCGAGGCTTAGATACGACTCGACGCGTTTCGGATCTAACTCGATTGCGTGATTCAACTCCGCAACGGCTTTGTCTTTTTCGTTTTTGGCGAACAAGACGCTGCCCATCAAGATGTGACCTTCGATGTTTTTGTCATCCTTAGCCAAAATCTCTTGGGCTACCTTTTCCGCCATTTCGATTACTTCAGGTTTGCCCCCACTCGCACGCAGGTAATAGTTACCGAGCCTTATCTTGGCGTCGAGATTATTTGGATCCAGTGCTACGGTCTTCTGCAATTCCTGCATCATCTCTTGACCCATTCCGAGCCCTTCGAAAGCTCGGGCCATACCCCAGTGAGCAGCAGCAAGCTTGTCGTCAATCTGTAGAGCGTTACGAAACTCAAGCGAGGCTTCCTGAAACTTCGAATCTTTCAGGTAGGCTTCGCCCTTGCTGACGTGTTCTGCTTTGGCCTTTTCAGGATTGGTGCAGCCAGCTAGTGAAATAACTGCTGCTAATAGAAGACACAGGAGGATAGGATACTTCAGGTAACGCCGGCACTCGCTATTCATCTGATTTGCTCCATTAATGGCGACCATCTAAGGCAGCCCTGTTGACTTCATCAAGCCTTTCAGTTTCCGCGGCGGGCAATGCCTTGGAGGCCGTATAGCCTGATATAAGTTCTAAATGTTTAATCCCGACCGATTTCCGAGAAATCCATAATACAAAACTAGACGTTCAGTTCGGTACAAAATCCGCTAACAATGCTTCAGCTCCAGACGCAAGATCGGTAGCTGACCGAAGTGCTTCTTCTTCGGAGTTTGTAAAAGGCACAGTCACTCTGACTAATGCACCATCTGAGCGGCGAAGACGTACACTGTCAATTACCGTGTAGATCTTCCCCCAGTATTCGCTTGCGACAGCCCGACCTCGTCCTTGATACCAGTAGATCATTAAGCTTTTGTTACTACCATTTTGAATAATGTACTTATTGGCTGTGAAAGTAGAACCGTTCGGCAAAGGAAGAGTCACTTTGGCCGGCTCACTTAGAATCCAGCCTGAGCCTGGCAGACAGTTCAGCGGGCTGTGATAGGAGGCCCCGTCACGCTGCGTCGCATAATATCCAACGTAAAAGTTAGCTGGTTGACGACTTGGTCCAATGTAGTCGCGCAACACATAGTCGCTCGCCTTTAATACCTGCATAGTCGCCGCATCGATCACTTGATCTGAGCCCATCTTCTGCCACGCGCCAATTTGATCTGGAAAATCTTTCAGAGGTTTCCGATCGACGTGTGCCTCGCCGCGGTAAGCCCAGGTGTTCACAACCACGCCAACAACGAGAATGGCTACAAAAAGTATTCCCAATCTTAACGACGAGTTCTTCATTCTGCACCCTCAACCGGAATTACCTCTGCCGTCCTGACGATTCCATTGTCATCAACTACTCTGGCAGCCTTTGGCTTGAAACGATCGACGATCCATGCAACGCCAAACAACATAAGAAACGCGGCGATATAAATTACCCATCCTGAGAATTCATGGAAGAAGCCATCGGCTACCTGAATGCCGTAGAAGTGAGCTAGCACTCCCGTTCCGCTCACTCGTAACGCGTTCGTAAAAATTGCTATGGGCACAGCGGAGGATACAACTATTAATGAACGCCAAAAACCGTAGCTACGTAACCAGTCTGCAAAGCCGCTGCGCGGCTGCTGATCGTTGTCGTTGGGGTAAGTGAAATACGCGAAGACAACAGCCAATGTCACCAAGGTCATCAACGAACGAATGCCGCTGCATGCTTCGACAACTTCGAGCTTTTTGGTTCCGAAAGAATTGAGGGGTTTCAATTCGATTACGTTCCCCTGCCTAAGAACAGGAATACCCAACACACTCATCGACCAGACTGCGCAGCGCGACGCGAACAATTGCAGTGGGAAAGCGATCTTGTTGAAGATGATTGCAGGAATTGGAATCGCTAAGAACAACAGCGTCAACGGGACTGCAAGAAACCGTAAGAGTTGGCCTCCCCAAAAATAAACTACCGTACCCGCGAGCAGAAGAATCAAGGACATGCGCTGCGTGTACAACTCAGCGCCGGCGACACCAGCCCACAAAGCGAAGAGCGCTACCGCGACGGCAATGCCACCCCAAAGAAAAGAGGGGCGAGTAGACCCCGCAGCAAGTTTCTCGCGCTCAGACCAAAGGATGTAACCAATGATGAAAGGGATCAGGAGTCCATGGGAGTAGTTTTCGTCGCTCCACCAGTCATGTGAGAGCTTCACGAGAACGGTAGCGTACGCAAAAGAGATGACGGCAATAATGGCAAGGGCTCGCCAGATATACTTGGTCGCGCTGACACTCATTCTTGGTCCTTGGAGATTTCGCGAGAAAAGGGCAACTTTCCCCGACGAAACTATGGGTAACCTCGTCATGCATTACCTGACTTGTTATCTCGCGAAAAGCTTAGCGCAACTGGCCTGTCGTGACAATCCTCTTCGCCACGGTGGTGCCTGCTCGACACTATCTTGACACTATATGGATACAACTAAAGCTGGGTCTCTTCCAAAAGAAAAGGGTGATTCCGAAGAATCACCCTAAACCAGAATACCTTTTACGTAGGATCAGTTCAGTGCAATAGTCACGGTGTTGCTGACACGGCCGCCGGCGACGACCGTTAAGTCTGTGGGACCTGCACCGGCAAGTTGAGGGGGCAGCACCACGTTTATCTGATCAATTCCAGGTAACTGACCTTGGGCGCCCGCGTATTCCACTTTTAGCCAGAACACTCTCCCGTCGGCCAAGGTAGCAGACACAGATACATTCTCGGAAAGATTTTCCAGCAACTGTCCGTTACTGAGCCACACGTCGTTGCTCACATCCCCATTGGATAGTCCACTGCTGAGACCAGTGGCCATAATCGATAAGCGTGTTCGAGCATCAAGCCCAATCCAAATCGATGGGGTAGCTGAGAATGGACCCGAGCATTGACTGAACGTGTCTAAAACAATTCCGCTTCCACTGAAACTATCCGTAGGCGCAAATAACCTTGGATTCAGACCAGACACGTTTGCAGCACCACGGAGGATAAAGCCTTCTCGTGAACTAACTACGACCTCAGCAATCCCACCGCTTAAATCCGCGGGCACTACAACGGTCAATTCAGTCGGGGAGACGGAGAGAACTTTGGTAGCTTCTCCACCAAAAGTGACCCCCACGTCAGCTAGTTCGAATGAACCGCCACCAGTTGCGGTCGTTGTCTGAGTCGAAAATGGGTGCGACGCAACTGACGTGATTCGTGCAGTGCCATTTGGCATTACATTGAATCCCAGAGATCCCACCGGAGTAGTTTCGGGTTGGTATATCGAAAGATTGACTTGGGCATTAACCTTGTTGGCCGTCGATACTGTGTCCGAGGAGATCACCCCATCAACCATCAAATCCTCACAGAAAGATAGGTAGGAATCAATCTTCTTCAGTCGGTCGGTTAATGCTGAAGCAGGTGTTTGCTGGGCTGATAAACTTAAGCTTGTGCGAGCTAAGAAAGAGGCTGCGAAGAGATATTTTTCAATGACTGTTGCGGCGGGAAACATCGCCTTTTCGTCTAAGAAATCTCTATAGGTTTGATCAAGATCAGCAACCAAGGTGGTTAGAGCGCTTGTTTGTACGGAGTCCTGCGCCAGGCTTGGTTGAGTCGAAGAAATCTCATTACTTTGAGTCGAAGAAATCGAATTACTTTGAGTTGAAGAAATCGCACTACTTAGTGTCTGCGTGCTGCTTTTCACTCCTCGTACACGCTTAACAGTCTTACTAATTTTCACAGTGATTGGCGCTGAGGTAACAATAAGGCCCGCGTCATCCTGCGCAGTAGCAGTGACCGTGTAGGTTCCCGCAGCCATGTTGCTCCACGTGATCGTGTACGGCGAGGCCGTGTCAGATCCAATCGTTTGAGAATTGGCTTGGAATGTCAGGTTAGTGACATTTCCAGCCGTATCCGAAGCATTAGCTGTAATCGTAACGCTCGATCCCAAGCTGTAGGTGGCGTTAGTCGTTGGACTGATAATACTCGCGGTGAGTGGAGTGGGTGTTGGAGTCGGCGTCGGTATCGGCGTCGGTGTTGGTGTCGGTGAAGACATTGGACCACCAAAAAACAGTCCGCTCACGACGGCATTAAGGCCTGCCACGTTATTCACATTGATTTTGATATGCCCCTTCACGTTCCACACCAGATACTTCCCACCGGAAAAGCTCGAAATAGATCTCGAGTCTAACAATGCGTTGGTACTTGCTTCTACGATATCGACAGTTTCGGTCCGCCCCATAGCATCCCAGTCGAGCGCATACAAGGCCATCTGGTGTGTTTGTCCGTCGGTGATATTGATGTCGATGCTATAGGAAGGGCTCTGATACCAACAAGCAGCGATGCGATCAGAAAAGTTGGAGGCTTTTAGCAATCCTGGAGCTAAAGAGGTACTGGAGGTCCAGATGACGTTTTGTTGGCCAGTTGGACTAACAACGGCATAGGAAGGGTAATTAGTTGTGTCGTTAATGACGTTGTACCCATCTGCACCATAGTTACTACTCCAATTGCCTGCAGTTGTTGTATCTAATCCTACAAACGTAGCAGTGGCATTACCAGTGGGGGTAGCCGTGGGCGTTGGAGTTGGCGTCGATGTTGGCATGGGTGTCGGTGTAGGTGAGGGCAAAGCACCACTCAGCGCTGCTAGTAATGAATCCTGATTAATACCCGGGTCAGTTCCATCAGTTGCTCGACCTTTGTACAAGCTACTTGATGATAGGCGATAGTTATCTGATGATTGATCAGTAAAGCCAACGAGTGAAAACGAAGTAGGAAACGGACTCGGCCCCAGCATGGAGTTCGTGCCCCAGACTCCAAGGACCGCCTCCGGGCTACTGCTGCTATTTACAACGACATTATTCGAAAATGTTCCGGACCAACAGTTGCCAATTGTTCCGAGGAAGCAGTTCATACCGTAAGCTTGATAAGCAACGATATTGTCGCGAAAGACAAAGTTGGTCATCTGCTCAGAACCATGCAAGACATCGTAATAACTGAACCCGGTCGGAGCGATATTTAGTACGGTGTTGTGGTAGATGCTTACTTGATCGACTTGTTTTGTACCAGCGAGACTTGTTATGCCTCCCTTGAAGAGATTGTTATAGATAGAGACATTCTTCAAAGGACTAATGGTAGCGTAATCGTCTTGATTGAAGATGGACATCGCTTCTCGAGTACTTTCAGGGTAGCCGAGGTCGGGAGAGATCCAGTTGTTGCGAATGGTTATGTCTTTCGCCGTGATCCACGGCGCGGTACCATATTGATTGGTGGGATAGACCGCCAGTATTGCCGGATAGCCAAGCACCTGATTACCTTCAAAAGTGAACCGATTGACATTCTTGACCTCGTAGAGTCCCTTGGGACTGTAGCCCTTTTTCACATAGACATCGTGCGCAAACGCGGGGTCTACATAGAAGGTGTTCTTCCTCACCGCCACATCACTGATCAGTCCCTGATCTCCGTAATTCCACGAGGCTGTTTGGGCTCCCATGTTTTGCAGTGAGTTTGCACCGTAAGGCGTATAACTCACCGTGTTTCCAGAAACACTCGTTACGATCGCCGTCTCATATAACTTAAACGATACTGTCCCAGTTGCAGGTAACTGCGTTTTTACCGAAGCTACAGTGTAGGTATCTCCAGACACTGCACATAGTCCCAACAAACCGGCACTATTGTTCGCTCCATTTGTCGCCAGGCCAATTCTTCTGATGTCTCCAGCACTCAGTGCAGGCCCACTGCTGCGTGTAAGCGTCGCCGTCGACAGCGTGCCACTCCCCTGGCCCGGCCATACCCCACCTTGCCCAGGACATGTGCTCGTAATTCCGGTACTGTTGAAATTTCCGGTGACTCCTATCTCAAACCGCACCACCATTCCCGGAGTTAATCCCGTCGTATTGGAAAACGTGGCGGAGTTGGTCGTCGCGCCGCTTAAATTTGCCGTGTTCTGGGGCGCCGTATCAGCCCCTCCAAGAAATAACTGATTCCACCACGTGCTGATGTAATTGTCTTCTAACGTGATGCGGCTGCCTCCTACAGACAACAGACCGGTCGTATCCATCTGAAAGTTAGTACTACCTGATACTTCTTGATAGTAGTAGCCAATCAGATAAATGTAGTTCCACTTCAGGGTCAGCCCATTACCCTCAAACTGCACTCCCCGCATTATCGACCGGTTGTAATTAGTGCCAGATTCCTTCTGGTGAAAATAGCAGCGCTGTATTGTCAAATCGTGCGCCCCAGCATTGCCACCAGCATCGATCAATTGCGTTATCACGCCATGTCCCGCATTATCTGTGAGCTCCAATCCGTCCAGGGTCCACCACCCCGCATTGACGGCTGACACAAACGCCGCTCCGCTCATGGCTCTGATCCGCGCCATGTTTACCGCATCTGCGGGTCCTACACGCCCATTCGGCAACGATGCCGCACCTGACGAACTAATCTTTATCCCAGTCGCCGCGCTACAATTCTTGTTCGGTAGCGTAAAGCCGCCATCCCAACTAGCGACGGCCTGCAAGACAATGTTATCCCCACACTGCGCCGCATTGATCGCTCCCTGCAAATCACCCCCGGCGGGGACAGCTATCGTGCTCGCGGCTATTGGTTTGGCTAATCCTAAAGAGATGAATACTGAGCCAATTATGACAGACCATCTAAATAGACGAATGATCTTGAAAAGAATAAGGTCCAAGCGTGACGTTGGATTCATTGTGCCTTCTCACTTCGGTAATCGGACGATCTCCTAGACAGGAGACTCCTGACTTTGCGAACCCGCATCACTACGGGGGTGCCGTTATCGGTGATTGCCCTATCGAGGGTTGGCTAACCGCCTGAAAGAACCCGTCCAAAAATGACGCCGCAGACGGGAAACTACTAAACGACTTTCAGATGAATCTTGATTTGCTGTGGGCTTTGCGAACGGCTCAAGACAACGAAGTCTGGAGACATCCAGGGATTAAGGGAAGGAAGAAGCTTTATTGAATTGATCGCTCCACAGTAAAGCTGACCTAACTTTCCCAAAGGGAAAGAGTTTAACCAGGCAGCTAGTGAGGTTCGAGTGGCAACGTCGCTCTTCGATCGCCTTCGGCGGCCTGACCATCTCGCTTTCATGAGACTCACGGCTTTGCGTCCCTGCCTCACAACAGGTTTGCCTTTATCGTGTGCAATCAACCATGTAAAAGAACGGACGGTAGAGCGGACTCGCTCGACCAAACCGATTAAACATTATTTATCACATTTCTGTCAACTGAACTCTTTGAGTTTTATTCAAAGCTTCTTGGCCTGCTTCTGTCACGAAAGAGCCTAACCTTAGTGTTTGGCAGGGGCCAATCAAGGCCGCGTCCACGCATCAGCTCGATGAGCGCTCAAAATGAATTAGAATTTGGCTTTCTAACTATGTTTACTCACCCAAAGGGCGGGAACCTTGGATATTTTTTATCCTCGGGTAGCGCACTCCTCGATCGAATTGTCACGCAACCCCTAACCTGTTAGTGCAGGTTGGGCGAAGCCTCGGGTTTGCGGCAGAGAACGGTGGCCTCATCTCCGTACTGGAAGACTTCGGCAACACTTCATCTGCGTCTCTGGGAACGCTTTGGATCATCTTCGACGCTCGAACAGGATTAGCGCTGGAGACTTTCTTCTGTTACCGGTTTTTGCTGCGGGTTTTTGTTGGGGAGCCGGGCTGTTCGGGCAATCTGAGTTTTCCTATCAAAACTCAAAGTCCATAGTACTCTATGAATTTCTTGACATTGTTTCTTAGATCGAACTTCTCTTCAGTTAGCTGGCGTGCACGTTCTCCCATTCTTGCTCGAAGTTCAGGATCTCGATGTAACTCAAGCAGGCGTTCAGCGATCTGATCGCTCGCACCACGTTCAACGAGGAAGCCATTCACACCGTCCTCCACCAACTCAGGAATTCCACCGACGCGCGTACCGATAATTGGTTTACGAAAGCCCATCGCTTCCGCAATTGCCCAGCCAAACACTTCCTCCCAGTTCGAAACCTGGCAGACTATATCGGCGGCATCAAACACGCCTTCTGCAAAAGGATGTTCCACCAACCCGGTCCAGGTTACATTTTCCGCGATACCCATCTCCTGAGCCTTCGCAGAGTATTCGCTTCGGTAAGCTCCTTCGCCTACAAAAACAAATTGGACTTTATCCGTAACAGACAAAACGCGACGAGCCGCTTCCAATAAACCCGAAATTCCCTTCTCCGGAATGATCCAACTGACTTGCAGGACGATTGTCCGATCCGCAGGAATTCCATATTTGCGGCGAAATGCTTGTGCGCGTTCAGGAGTTGGCGAAACCCGTTTGAGGTCGACGCTGTTATATATCCGCACGAAACGATCTTTGGGAAGAAGATCTAGCGTAGTAAAGCAGTTGTATCCGTAGTTACTTACACAAGTAACCCGAGTAATAGGCCGGTTTATCACTCGAACCAACGCTCGCTTCCAAAAGACTGCTCGTTGCGGGACGTAGCCGGCAGGTCGAGAACCGTGATCCGTAATGAATACTCCCTTCACGCCGTACAACTTTGCCAACCAGGGAAAGACGCCAAGGAAATTTACAAAGTGAAGATGCAGCAGTTGTGGTCGGTATCGCTTAAGTACACTTGCGAGTCCTCTGATGCCTTTTAGGTTTACTCCGACTGAATCCTTTAGAACTTCAATGGTAACGTTGGGCAACTGCAAGAAAGCTCTGACTTCTTCTGGCGGAGCTGTGAGAAAACATAGGACACTTTCCCAGCCAAGCTCACCCAACTGCAAAGAAAGCTCTCTCGCGAAAGCTTCGTTACCACCTATTCTGAATGGTTCAATTCCAAAGACAGAAACGAGTTTAGGCATCAACGCTCCTCGGCGCTCGTTTGCTGATCTCTTGTCCGGAGGGGTCAAATTTCATTGACTACTTCTTCATTAGAAGTCGAAGTCGATCACTGATTCTTACGTGGAACTCTTTCAAACGTAACTGTGCGGCGTGAAGCGAGGTAAAGCTCTGATACCAGGCTGAAGGTCTCAGTGATCGTTCAAATGCGGGTATGTAGTTAGTCTTATTTCCGAAGCCGAGAATTCGATAGTCGTCTTCTGTCAGTTCACCAAGGAATGCTGCATTTAATAGCAACGGATGGTACCGATAGTAATCGACATCTTCCTTCTGCAAAGGCACGCTTGGATCATGGTAGTTGTAAAAGAGGGCCTGGCGCGGTTCGAGCACGGGAATACCCTGCCGATGAATTCCTGAAGTATCAAACATGAATGCAGTTCCTGCCGGACCGGTGAGTTCAATTACTTGAGATTTCTGTTCTCCCGAAATCTCGTAGTTCTTTACGGGGCGAGGATGTTGGCGCCGGTGACTCCCTTTGATGAAATTAAACGCACCTGACTTTACATCAGTCAAATACATCGCAAGTTTGATCTCTTTGTGTATTTCCGTGGTCTCATCCTGATCATACCAGGCGTCTCCGTGCCAGCCATGAAAGTCTCGGTTGGTTGGCAGTGATTTCCAACCTTTTGCTTCGGTAAGCTCGACGTTATCGCCGATATAGCCGTGGATGACTTGCTTAACCAACGGGTGTAAAGCGACATCAACAAAACCCTGGTCAAGCAATAGAACGTCTTCAACCATGTGGCGAAAGACTTCGGTACGCTGGTAACCATCGAAATTATTCCAGCGGAGTCTCCGAAGTTTAACTTCAAACGCCTTTTGCATTCCGCGCAGTTGCTGTTCACTGAGCAACTGTGGCAGTACGACAATGCCATTTTTAGTTAACTCTTCAACGAGCCCATCTGCTTCAGTCTTGCTTACTGGAAGATCGTGACTGTTGACTGAAACTCCGGGGGCAAGGGGATTTATGTGATTGCTCATTCGTAAATTTCCTGGGGCCCAATAACATTATTTTGCCGGAGAGGGCGCTCCACCCGGCGGCAAGGACTTTCGTAATTCATCCATGTCGACTCCGGGATCCTTTGCGTCAGTCCCCTTGCCCTTCAAACGACTTGTAGCAGCAAGACTAAAGTCGTCATTGGCAGGGTCAACAAAGCCCAGGGCCGCTAAAGAATTATAAACTCCTAATGTGCTACTTCGTCCCCAAACTCCGTCGAGTGACCCTCCATTAGGGGCCGTTGCCTTGGCATCATTCAACAGTACGTTATTGCGGAAAACCGCACCAGGCCAACAAGTTCCCATCGAACCGGGAGGAACAGAGCAGTTTGCCCCGTAGGCTGAAAAAGCCACAATGTTGTCGCGAAACACAAAGTTTGTCGTCGGCGCACTGATGCCTGTGAAGGCCGCATGATATGAATAACTCGATGGAGCAATATTGAGTACCGTGTTGTGGTAAAGCTGCACATTGTTTGAGACCTTGAATGACGCAAAGCTCCCAACGTTCTTGATTAGATTGTTGTACACGAAGAAGTTCCTTCGGGGCGCCACGGTCGCATAGTTCTCAGCGTCGATCAGCGTCATCGCTTCCCGAGTGCTCTCCGGATAACCAAGATCTGGCGCAATCCAGTTGTTACGAATCGTCACGTCTTTGCATGTGGTCCATGGAGCAGTTCCGTATTGATTTGCAGGATAGATCGCCATCACTGCCGGATAACCCAAGACGTAATTCCCTTCGAAAATAAACCGGTTAACGTTTTTGATCTCGTAGAGGCCTTTAGGTGAATAACCCTTCTTCCCGTACATATCATGAGCGAACGCCGGGTCCACATAAAACGTATTGCGCCGAACAGTAATGTCGCTTACGAGTCCCTGGTCCCCATAATTCCAGGACACCTTGGTGGCGGCGCTGGATACCAACTGATCTCGTCCATATGGTTCAAAGTTAACCGTTGATCCCGCGACACTGGTCACAAGCGCCGTCTCAAACACAGTAAGCATTACCGGCCCTGCCGTTGAAGAGGCGGATTTCGTGCGAGCGATCCGGTATGTTTCACCGGACACACTACATATACCAACGTAACCGTCGAAATTATCATTCGCGCTGCGCATGATGCCGTAGTGGTTTCCATCGGCACCCGTCAATGTTGCACCACGAGTTCGTGTCACCGTTGCGGCTGAATATGGTGTGCTTCCGTTGGAAGGAAAGGTTCCATCACACGAATCATTCAAGCCAGTCTTATCAAACTTCCCATTGACGATAATTTCAAACCGCAATACCACACCAGCTTCTAACCCCTTCGTGTTGGAAAACGTCGCCGAGCTCGTGGTCGCATCAGTAACTGTTGCGGTGTTCTGAGCGGCGGTGTCACCGCCTCCAAGGAAAAACTGGTTCCACCAGGTGCTTATATAGTTATCTTCCAACAGTACTGTGTTACAACCAACGCACAAGAGTGCGGTTGTGTCCATCTGCATTGTGCCGTTGCCATTAGCGACCTCAGGATAGAAGTATCCAATCACGTTTATGTAATTCCAACGGGCAATCAGACCGTGTCCTTCAAAATGGATCGCGCGTTGCATCGTCCGGTTGTACTTTGTGCCGGTCTCTTTTTGATGAATATAACACCGGCGGATCGTCAGATCGTGAGTGCTTGGTTCTGAGAAATCGACAAGCCAGTGAATTAGAGCCGTGGGAGGAGCATTATCCGTGATCTCGAGTCCGTCAATGATCCACCAGCCCGCATTCGGTGCTACTTGAATCGCCGCGCCATAACCAACATTCCCCAGCGATCTGATTCGCGGCATGTTTGCCGCATTAGCAGGCCCGACTCGACCTGGGGGTAAGTTCTCCGCGTCCGAACTACGCAAAGTAATTGGCGTACTCGACGTGCAGTTCTTGTCAGGCAACGTGAAGGTTCCGTCCCATGTGCCTCCGGCTTTCAGGACAACGGTATCGCCGCATTGAGCAGCGTTGATTGCAGTCTGAAGATCATCTCCGCTCGCAACGATCTTTGTTGCACCAGCAACGCGTCTAGCGCGTTGACCTGCCTCCACTTGACGCCAGTGGGCCAGTGATATCAACAAAACGGCGAGGCTCGAGAGGAACGCAACGATAAGTACTAGGCGGATAAGACTTCTTCTAATTTCACTCTTCACCCTATGCAATTTCACTTCAACTACTTCGAAGGTTATTTGGTCGCTGTGAGTAATGAGACTACTCCAGATCCATTCAGGCTTTCAAAGTCTACGCCGGGATCCTTTCCGTCAGTCGCGCGTTTTCGATAGGGGCTGTTTGACTGCAAACGCCAATCACCGTTTGCAAAGTCCAGGAAACCGAGTTTTTGATAGGAAGTCACAACGAAATTTCCGGGAGGAAACTGATCTGAAACGGAAAAGCTTGCTGACTGATTGAGATTATCTGCGATGAGATTCCCTTTTAAAGTTGCGCGAGCAAAGCAGCGACAATATTTTAACCCGTCGCATACAGGTCCTTCGATAAAACACGCAATACCGTAGTTATTGAATTGGACAATGTTGTTCGTGAACACAAAATTCTTCGTTGGGGATCCGTAACCCGAAATAATGTTGCCACTTTGCTGAACGGTATTGTGATCGACTGTGACTGAGTCGCCACCTGAAACCTGAAGGAAATATGGCTGCTCTGTACCAGCTAAATCCATGAAAAGGTTATTAGCGATTTTGATCCGTTTCGCTTCCTGACTGGGATGTTCATTGTCCAAGCCCAGAATGTTGATTCCCGTGCTCGCATGCTTGACGACATTATTAGTAACTTCAACGTCTTCAATTGTGCACCATGGGCAATTGCCATTCTGATTGCGCACCGTGAGCACGAAAGCGGTCATGCGAATCTCGCTGTCGATCAGGTTGCCATCGATGACCACTCGCCTGGCATTCTTTAGTTCAAAGTTGCCCTTGATAGTTCCGCGACCCTGCCAGTCTTTCGGCCGAAAAAAGTGGTTGCGACGGATTTCGATGTCTGAGGGGACCAGGCCTTCGATCGATGGATCAGCACCCCCGAAAAGAAGAATTTCCGCGCCTCCTTCCAGATAGTTATTTATGATGTGGAATGGTCCAGGGCCATTCCAACCGGCGAGCGCCTGCGTTTCATCACCATCACCTATGAAGCCTGACACATACGAATTGATGACCGAAGTTTCCGCACTGTTCAACGCTAAGCCTCGACGCGCCTTCTTCAGTCCGGTTGAGTGAATGTAACATCGGTCAAAGATCAGATGATGGGGAAATTGTGACGCAGACTTGTAGTTGTCCAATCCAAGGTTAATCAGATTGTAGACATACGACGCGTCGGCAGCAGGAGCGAACTCAATGCCGATGAACTTGAAATGATGAGCCTGGTCTGCAGTTTGGATTGCTGACTGATTTGCCGGACAAACTATCTTCGGCATCGACTTCGCTTGAGAAGGATCAACTCGCTCACCTTCCTTCGCGATTCCATTCAGATCGGAGGTCCGAATCGTCACATATTCTTCTGCACCAGATTTTTTTGGCAGAGTTATTGGTCCAAAAAAGGTGCCGCCTGCTTCGAGCACAATTGTATCGCCCGGCTTTGCTTCGTTGATCGCACGCTGGAGATCTCCGCCACTCTTCACGACGTTTTCAGCACCAATGGAACCTGTGCGACGAGGTCTTATCTGTTGTGTTGGAGCTTGATCACGTTCGTAAATAAGGAACGCGCCAACAGCCAAAATGGCCATGGCACCCAGCAGAAAAGCCAGGAAAATCCATGTTCTATTGAGCCTTAACCCAACTGGCCGCTGTTGATGGAGATTTGCAATCATGGCTTTCTACGGTCGCTAAAAACAAAAATTGACTTTACTGCCGATTACTCATTATAAGTCGTAAGGGTAGCTTTATCTGGCTACCTTATTTCAAACAAACGGACGACTAGTCAATGGCTTCACACCTCGAAGAATGGGAAAAGGCAGAACGCGAGCGTAGTGCATACGAAGCGTCACACACGCAGTTTTCGGATTCCTTAGCGTCTCCTAAGAATGTCGCTCGATATTTTGCGCCTCCGTCTGACACCGTCCATCCTCTTGAATATGCTTTTAACTTGCTGGGAGATGTGCGGGGGAAAACAATACTCGAGTATGGTTGCGGTGACGGAGTCAATACGGTTCTACTGGCAAACCGCGGTGCGAAAGTAATTTCGCTCGATCTCTCACCAGAACTTATTGATGTCGCGCGCCAACGATTGCAAGCTCACGACATAACTTCAGGCGTTGACCTCATCGTTGGTTCGGCTCACAACGTCCCGTTACCGAATGAGTCTGTTGACGTTGTTTTCGGCATTGCCATTCTTCACCATCTTGACCTTGAGCTTTCTGCTAAAGAAGTGCGAAGACTTTTGAAGAAAGACGGCATCGCCATTTTTCAAGAGCCCGTACGAAATTCCTGGGTCTTAAGACAGGCGCGTAAGATGATTCCGTACCAGAGTCCTGACGTGTCGCCCTTCGAACGTCCGTTGACCGACAAAGAACTGCGCGATTTTGCAGCCGATTACAGCTCTTATCACTCGAAAGGTTTTACGCTGCCGACTTCAGCGTTGCTGAATGTCCTGCCTGGCATCAATCGCTACACAGCAGGTCGGTCGTTGTTCTGGGATTCATCGCTTCTAAAGCGATTCCCGTTTCTCGACTACTACGCTCCAGTGAAGGTCATTCAAATGACTAAGTAGTTTTCGAGCGACGCCGTCTAAGTATTGTTGCACATCCACTGAGCGCTGATCCAAACAAAACCAGGGTTGCAGGTTCTGGCACTGGTTGGACTACGTTAAATGAGTACGTGTAGGAGTCAACCCTCTGACCGGCCTGCGGCCCGGACGGAATTTCAAAATCCTGGGATGCGTTTAATATATCAAGAGTCAAGGTCGCGCCGACTCCGATGATAGACGCTTTGGGAGAGGTAATAGTAAATGACTGTGTGTACGGCGGAGGGACTACACCAAAGGCAGGTATTTGAAAGCTTTGGACAATCGGTGCACTTCCTATTTCCTGATAAGTAACCAACAGCGTGTTGACACCCGGAGTTAGATCACCTTTGATGTCCACAAAAAAACTGATTTGAGGTCCAATGAGAACAATACCTGGATGAGTGAAGAGATCTATTTTGTCGACACCGTTATTTTGTAGAGCAACAAGGTTACTGAAAGTCAGTGAGTCTGCTTTTGCTTCAGAACCGGTGAAAAGGAATAAGCCTAAGAGGGTGACTAGCGCGAGATATTTATAAGTAACCATAT
Organism: Pyrinomonadaceae bacterium; assembly: GCA_035257465.1. Taxonomy (GTDB): domain Bacteria; phylum Acidobacteriota; class Blastocatellia; order Pyrinomonadales; family Pyrinomonadaceae; genus PSRF01. The sequence goes on from DATEXA010000211.1 coordinate 22,701, forward strand.
TTTCGAAGCTCTCTTCCAAGGCAAGCCGTCAAGCAGCAAACCTGTCCTTAACTACACTCCTAATCACCTTCTTATACCAGTTTTGAGTGCGACAGAGCATCAAGAAAAATTTCGAATTTCAATATTTGCTAGAGGTTGCGAATTGAGTAGTAGATAAGCTTTGCATACTCGGTCGGCACCATCAACCAACCTCTAGGGTACAACCACCACACGGCCGCCGATGGAGTTTGGTTTCCGGTAGGTACTGGTTCGATGCCCAATTGAGTTTGAGTGTCTTTGAAAACGTCAGAAAAGATGCGTTCTGCACGACGTGAGTGAAATGCTGACGTGACGATCAGCAATGACTTAAGCTTTTGATTCACACAGTAGTTCTTGAGCAACTCAGCTTCGTCTGAGGTTCCGTTTACCGGAGTTCTAATTACCTGGATAGCATTTTCTGGCACGCCCAGCCGTTCGAGTTCGGCGCTCGCTCGTTCGTAGTAAAAAGGATTGCGTTGTTCTTGAGTAGACCAGCTACTTTTGAGATTGTCGTTTGTGAGAATGATTGTTGGCGCGCGACCCTCACGATAAAGCGCCGCTGCAAACTGTGTTCTTTCTCGAAACGTAGCCGCTCCACTTAAAACTACGATCGCATCAGCTTTAGCGAGTGGCTTCTTAACAATCAACCACTTGGCGGCGAGAGAGCTCATGGCCGCAACCACGCACAAAACAAGCGCTACTAAACCAATGCGTTTCAAGCCTTATCACTGAGAACTTGCGAAGCGATTCGAATTGCTTAGCCCGGTGTTCTCACTAGTCCGAGCAGAAATCCTGTGCCCCAAACAAAATGTATAGTGAAGAACACGACCGGCATCAACACCATTTGCGCTGGTCCCCCACCAGACTTTCTGGCAATTCGAAAACCAAAATACAAACTGAGTGCGAAATACGTGAGGAGTTCGAGCGATAACAACCACCAGGCTGGTCGGAAAATGAGACCAGCCAGAATCAACACGAATAATGAAGCCGCGAACACGGGCGCGACCAGGTGTCGCAACTTGATCGACTTCGGACTGACCCGAACCATCCTCGCTTTCCATGAACCGTAGCGCCAGTACTGTTTTGCAAGTCCACTCAAAGTGGTCCTCGCAAAATAGTCGCAATGTTCAATGCGATCCAGGAGAACGACTTTGCCGGTCTCACGAATACGATAGTTAAAGTCGTAGTCTTCGTTTGTCGATAACGACTCGTTGAAGCCACCTATCTTTTCCCAAAGACTCTTCTCAAAAAACCCAAAGGCAACTGTGTCTACTGCTTCCTGATCTGTGCTTCCGACCTTCAAACGATACTTGGCATCGCCGATACCGAATTTATGTGATACCGCATGCGCGATCGATTTCGCAGTCAAAGTTTCGTTTCCCGGACAAACATGACACGGCATGCCGACGACGCCTGCACCCGTCGTGCGCAACACCGCAGCACATCGTCGGATGTAACCAGGTGAAGCAACTGCGTGGGCATCCATGCGCGCAATCACATTCCCTTTCGCCGCTGCAATCCCTATGTTGAGTGCAGTAGGAATTTTTCTGATTGGATTGTCAAGAATTCTGACTGTGAGTTCAGGTCTTTGCTTGCAGAACTCTGCGATGACCTCACGAGTACGATCCGTCGACATACCATCGATGACTATTATTTCGTAGTGCTCGTTGTCGTATTGTTCAGCAAGGTTGTTCAGGACCTTGTCGATAAACTTCTCCTCGTTGTAACAGGGAATCACAACGGATATGAAGTCTGGGGCACTCACGACGCGAGGTTCTGCAAGGATTGGCGAGTCAGTTAGTCCGACGTTCATTAACTTATGCCCGGTTTGCAACTTTCGTGGGCGTTTGCAGTTTCATGATTTGTTGGAGCCTGAAATCACGATACTGGTTGGGATCGCCCGACTCACCACTAGCGGCCGCCACAGCCA
>DATEXA010000212.1:0-23866 GCA_035257465.1 Pyrinomonadaceae bacterium
AATTGATCGGGGCGGGCGTTCGAGAGGAACGAATACACACAGCGCCGCTCTGCACGATGTGTAGAACGGATTTGTTCTTTTCGTATCGACGGGAGAAGAGTGTGAATGGAAAAGTGGGAAGGCTTATGGCCGTAGTCGGAAGCGGATCTCAAATATAAGATCTCAGATCTCAGACTTGAAATCTAAGAGATCTCAAATTCAATATGAGATCTGTGATCTGAGATCATCTGAGATTTGAGATCACTCGACGTTAATCGAAATATTCACTTCCCGCGTGACCGGTGGAAAGCATGAATCGTCGTTGCAAGCCTGGAACCTGAGTTTGCCCTTAATGTCTCCTGACCCACCTGAGTAATTCGACGGGACCGTCACGTTAACGTGAATCAAAACCTTTCCCTCGTAAACGGAAACAGGTGACTTTGAAAACTTGAGTTGGCGTATGACTGCTCGCGGGTAAAGCACCGAACCAACCTTCATCCCTGCCGGTGTTTCGACCTCCAGCTTCGTCGGTACCAAAAACTTGTCCAGCGGTTTGCTTGATTGCAAGTGCAGGCCCGGAGGAATCTCGACGAGGATTGTTGCCTGCGCTGACTTCCCTTTTTTGACCTTATCAGGCTTCAGCGAGCCACTTGTTTTTACATCATCTGACGATTGCGGAATCGGCAACGAATAGATCGTTGGGGGAACAAATAGGGCGAAAGTTAGAATTAGCAGGCCCAAGGGTTTTCTTGTCATCGATGTTTCAAGCTCCAATTTTATTCGCTTCAATAAGAGTACTGTGGCGAGCTGCCAATTGCCCGCAGGCTGCAAAAATATCTCGACCTCGAGGTCGCCGAATGTAAGTGTGGATACCTTTTGCTTCAAGAATACTCTTGAACTGTTCGACCCTTTCTTCCGACGAAGGTTGATACGGCAAAGGATCGGCGGGATTGTGTGGGATCAGGTTCACTTTTGCTGAGAGGCCATGGCGATTAAGCAGATTCGCGAGTTGGCGAGCTTGTTCGTCTGAATCATTCACGCCGGCAAGCATTACATATTCGAAAGTAAATCTCTCGGCTGTCCTCAGCGTTTTTTCGAATTCCTTACAGGCTTTTAAGAGTTCCTCAATTGGCCACTTCTTGTTGATGGGCATTAACTCATCGCGGAGTTCATCTGTTGGCGCTGCCAGCGAGATGGCAAGATGAGGCCGATCCGACACCTGGGCCAATTCCAAAATCTTTGGTACCACTCCCGCCGTAGAAACAGTTACACGGTTGGGCACTATGAACAGTCCGTCCTTGTCAGCCATCACGCGCAATGCCTTCAGAAGCGAGTCGAGGTTTAGGAATGGTTCGCCGGCACCCATTGCTACCAGGTTTGTTCCACGAGGTGGCTTTACACCAACACCGTAAGCATCGTTCAAGGCGATAACTATTTGTTCGACAATCTCGGCCGGGGTTAACGAACGCAACAGTCCGAGTTGCGCAGTTAGACAGAACGTGCACTGCAAGGGACAGCCTGACTGGGAAGAAAAACAAATTGTGTCGCGACGTTCCTCGGGAATAAAGACGGTCTCGACAGGTAGATTGTCCTGCGTCTTCATCAGGTAACGTCTGGTTCCATCCGATGAGATGTACCGAGACTCGACAGTGAGTGTTGAAGTTTGAGCTACTTCATTTAGACGATGTCTCAGGTCCCTGGGTAAATCCGACATGTCGTCGAAGCTTCGTAGCCTGCGCTGTTGCAAGCCGCCAAAGATCTGCCGCCCGCGATAGGCGGGTTCGCCCAGCGTTTCGACAAATGAGACGGTCTCGGCTTTTGTTAGCCCGAGTAATTCGACGGGATCTTTCATTGCGAGATTATCTTAGCACCTGGCCGGATCTCGGCATAAAGCACGAGCTGAGCGTGGTTGAGTGATTAATTACCTTCTTTGCTTCGCGTATAAAAAAGGAGAGGCGACTAATGCCTCTCCTGATTTCATCAGCTCGCCGCAGCTCCGCGTCATGCAACTGCCTACTGAATAACGGTGAACTTTTGTGATGGCGCCAGTGACTGACCAGTCACGCGGTCGCGAATCCGAATAGCAACTTCGTACTCGCCTGCTGGCAGCGCGCGCGTGTCGATCAAACGAGCTAACGTCAAGCGCTGTCCAGAATCACTCATGCCACGCCAGTCTTCATTCTGTTTGCCTACTTCCTTACCATCTTTCAGCAACGCGTATTCAACATCGACTGACGGTCGCAGGGTCGTTTGATCGATTCCTGCGTTATAGATTTGGATGTAGACGCCAACTGGTTGACCACGATGATATACGCCGGCGACGTTTGGTATGACTTTGGTTGTGCCAATGACAAATTGTCCGACCGCCGGTTGATCGGTGAGGCTCTCCAACTTGGCGGCGAGGATCATTGTTGAGGTTGATAGCTTCTGCTGATCGTACTTGGGAACGGTAAAGCCGAGATGTTTGATTCCAGTCGCACCGGAAGTCGTGTCGCGGACTATGACATCAACCTTATAAGTCCCGGGGGTAAGCGGCACCGCCTTTTGATAGGCAGATTTTCGATCCTTTGCTTCCGCTAACTCTTCGGGTGTCGCCGTGGTAATTACGGGATCTTCGAAGATGCCAGATTTGCGACCGGCCACCGAAGTGATTCTGCCGAAGATATTCATCCGAGCCTGTTGCAAGCCACCACTGTCCTGGAACACCAGGTCTCGATTCTCAGCCTGGATCGTGAACGCAGTGATCACTCTTTCATCTGACTGCCGGAAGAAATCGACACGTAAGTCGAAGTTGAGAGGATTCTCTTCAACGACACCAGTGTTAACTGCAGTGGCCAGATCATTGAACTTAACCTGTGGCGGCCGACTCAGGTCGGCAAGCAACTGAAGTCGTGAGAATGGTGAATCCTGTTCCCGCTGATACTGAGGATTTCCAATACCATTGGCACCGGAGATACGGTCAGACTTATCAGACAGACCCATTTGCTCAGCCAGGGTCAGACCAGCGCCGGGAACCATCAATAGAGCGTCTTTCTCATTCGGGTTTCTTGCAATATGGTACTCGCCACTGCCGGTTGGATCGACAAACTCAATTTCAACACCCGAACCTACGCCAGCCAGATAACGGTAGAACCAAATCTCAAAAGGATACGTTGACGTTGATCCGCCACCTTCGTAACTTGGTCGATCGTAGGAGCCTCCCATCGGGTGTGTTTCAAGCTCGTCGGGTTTGCCATACATGATCCAGATACGGCCGCGATCGGTCTTCCAACCAGGGATACCGGAACTGAAGTGTTCATTCGCGTAGGCGATGCGCTCGTAATACTCTTCCTTGAATTCGTTCTCGTCGGTGTCCGGATCCGGATCGCGCCTGCGCCAGAACTCTTCGATGAATCGTTCACGCTCGTCGTCGGTAGCCAGTTTCTTAAAGGCTTTTCGTTCTTCGTCCGTGATGATGTAGGTGACGTCCTTGTCGAGCCAGTCCTTGTAGGCTTTCTTAAGCTCCGGCTTCACATTGCGGGGTTTGTTGGTTGGATCTTGTGAGTCCTGAGCTAGGACGAATGCGCTGGCGCTAGCAAAAAGGCTAACAGCCAGTGCCAGACGAAGAGCGGCTTTCTGGTAAGACATTTAAAACTCCTATGAACACAGTGACGAACTCGAAGTGATAGGCACCGATGCCGGACAACTTTGAAGACGAAGGATTCTAAGATCGGCCAAGGACACAGTCAAGATGCGGTGACAGACGAACTTAGTTGCCCGAAACGAGGCAAAAATGGGCCGATTCTTAAGTTTCTCGTGCGGACCTAGGTTGCTGTTCTGGGTTTATTAAAGATCCAGGCAACAAAGATGGAGACGACGTACAAAACGAGCATTGGCGCCGCAAAAAGTAACATGTTGGGTATATCGTTTGTCGGCGAGAGCACAGCTGCTGCAATCAGAATGACGATCAAAGCAGTTTTCCAAACTCGAACCATGAGTCGAGCAGTTATAAGTCCGATCCGCGCCAGCACGTAGGTGATTGCTGGCATCTGAAACACCACACCCATTCCCAGCATCACGATTATGATGAAATCAAAATAGTCGTCGGCCTTTAGCAGTAAACGGAAGTCTGTTCCCAGTCCCAGCAAGTACTTAGCCGCAGGCGGAAATATCACGTAGTACGCAAAGGCAGCGCCTATAACGAATGAAATCGATGACAGAGCTATGAAGGGAGTTACGTAAGCTCTCTCGTGTGGATACAGACCGGGCGACACGAACGCCCAAATTTGCCAGAGCAGAAAAGGTACTGACACGCACACAGCAGCGTAGAGCGAGACCTTTACGTATAAAGAGAATGGCTCCAGCGCCGTTGTCACGATCAGTTTGTCGTTGATACTGGAAAACGGTTCCCCTGTCGACGTGAGCTCAGTTGGCAGACGAACGCCTTTCGGAATGACAGTGTTACCGGCATAGAGGGCTTCATCGGTGAAGAGACCGAGTTTGCCCTGTGCATCCTTGATTACCTTGGCTGTCACCGATGCGCCGGCGGGGATCAAACTGGTCCCAAGCTTGGTTTCCTGAGCGAAGACATAACGACCCGAGTCGTTTTCTTTCAGAGAGCTCAGTCCGACGATGGTCTCGTTTCCAGTTGCACCGGCGATTGGTACTTGTCTTCTTTGCGCCTCGGCAAGCGCTCGTTCAACTGGTACAGCCAGGAAACTGTAAATGCGATCAGCGAAGAACCAGGAAATTGACGCAGCTAGAAATACAAAAATGAATGAGCGGATAAGACGTTTTCGCAATTCGTCCAGATGTTCAAGAAAGGACATCTGTCCGCCGAGTTCTTCATCGTTCGTCCTGTTGTTTGATAGTGCGCGGATGAATGCAGACATTACTAATTTAGACTATAGCCAATCCTGTTTGCGGAGTGGTGGTTGCTCGGTGGAATCGCTAGTATCGCTGGGTATGTTGGCTACAGCGACGCTCGCTATGGCTGGTTGATGCGGATTTTGGCGAGGCACTACCAGATCCGAATTCGGTGGCTCAACCCCGTGTGGTGTCGATTCTTGCGGAGTGGTGTAAGTCGGTTCTGCGCCGTTGCTTGAAATCGAATTCTCTGCAGCTTCCGCTCTGGTACTTTCAAGAGCGACTTCTCGTTCCCAGGTGCGCTTGAAGTCGTCAGAAGCCTTGCGGAACTCAGCCAGACTCTTTCCAATCGAGTGGGCGAGTTGCGGAAGCTTTCGGGGTCCGAAGAAGATCAGTGCGACAACGAGGATAAAGAGTAGTTCCGTGCTTCCAAGCGAATCAAGAATTAGAGCGAACACCGGATAGTTTTGCCTTCCAGATAAATTTGAATTTGGCTTAAGCCGTAACCAAGGGTCTTCAAAGTGATTGTAACGCGCACTATGAAAAAGCAGAAGGCAGCAACTAAAACGTGAGCTCAGCCAGTTTGAATTGGCTAAAAGAAAATGAGTGACATTGGGAAACTACAGGACTTCGCCCAGATTGCTGATGCGATCGCATCAACGACCAAGAAGCTGGAAAAGGCTTCCATCCTTGGAAGTTATCTAAAGACGCTCACGGATTCTGACTTAGCGAGGGCGTCTCGATATTTTGCTGGCCATCAGTTTGCGCAGTCCGATTCGCGAACAACGAATGTAGGAGGCAGCATTATTAGTGCTGCGCTCAGTGAAGCCACGGGGTTTAGCCCAGAAGACCTGTATCCGCGCTACGTTCGTTTGGGCGATCCTGGCGACCTCGCTGCGGAGATAATTAGTGAAACAAACCGGAACGTATCACCAACGATAACACTAGTAGAAACTGAGTCACTTATTACAAGGCTAAGTGAAACTCGCGGCATAAAGAACAAGACAGCATTGCTAACGGCAATTCTCAGTAGGGCCTCTGCCCTTGAAGCAAAGTATCTGGTGAAGCTGCTCGCTGGCGATCTGAGAATTGGATTACGTGAAGGTCTTGTCGAAGATGCAATCGCTCGCGCGTTCGCCCAACCGTTGGTAGCTGTTGCTTCCGCCAATATGTTGCTGGGAGATATCGGTGAAACAGCAGTCCGTGCACGTGCGTCTGATCTCGGGGACGTCGGTATGCGTCTGTTTCATCCGATCAAGTTCATGCTGGCAACACCCGCTGCTGATCTCACTGACATCGCACGGACAATGCCTTCTGAATTTATCGTTGAAGATAAGTTTGATGGCATTCGCGCGCAGGCCCATGTGAAAGATGGTCGGGTAGCAATCTATTCACGCACGATGGATGAAATAACCCATCGCTTTCCAGAGTTAATCGATCCGTTACGTTCACTCTCCTCCGATGCGATCATTGATGGCGAGATAGTTCCAGCCAATGACAATGGAATCCTTCCGTTTAGCGAGTTGCAAAAGAGACTCGGTCGAAAGAATGTTGGTACTCAATTGCTGATTGCAGTTCCCGTTGTCCTGGTTGCCTATGATCTGCTGTATGCAGCAGGAAGAGTATTGATCGACCAGCCTCTTGGCGAGCGACGCGAGATTCTCAAAGAACTCATCCCTAAGAACGGGCCAATTAGAATGTCGGAAGGCAAGGTATTCAGTGAAGCGGCTAAGCTCGACGATGAGTTTGACGCAGCAAGAGCGCGTGGCAACGAAGGACTGATGATTAAGAGTCCCGCTTCTGTTTACAAACCAGGACGACGTGGTCGCGACTGGCTCAAGTTAAAACGGGCGATAGCAACACTCGATGTGGTTGTAACTTCGGTCGAGGTCGGACACGGAAAGAGGAGAAATTTATTGTCGGACTACACTTTTGCCGTGCGGCGTTCTGTTGACGACGACGAGCTGCTAAATGTCGGAAAGGCATACTCGGGATTAACCGATCGAGAGCTTACCGAACTAACGAAGTGGTTTCAGGATCATACGCTGCAGGAGTTTGCTCACGGACGAGTTCGAATAGTGGAGCCACTGATTGTGATTGAAGTCACCTTCGACAAGGTCCAACCATCAAAGCGGCATAAGAGTGGCTTTGCGCTTCGTTTTCCCAGAATTGTTCGTTTGCGCACTGACAAGTCGGTTGCTGAAATAGACACTCTGGAAACAGTAAGACGACTCGTTGATGCGAACGAGTCGTCTTTGAAAAGTGAGAATGAATCCGGGGTCTTACTTCCTTCTATTTAGACCGAGCTCGGGCAGACTTTTGACAACCTGGTAATCCAGTTATTGCCATAGGTTCTGTATGGAGTTACGATGCTACGCGTCACCGCCCTCTCGAAAGTGTTCTTACGCGATCCGGTGAGCCTGCTTACACAAATTACTCGCAGGCCGCAATCGCCCGGCAATCACCGAAATCGAATTCATTGTTCTTGGTGCGCTAGAACAGTGATATCAGGCTCTTCAATGCAGCATAAAGCAGCTCGTCTGACGGACTCGCAGTGTTTTCACAAGGTTGGGAACTTACGCAAGGAGTCCCAGCCGTCTGATCGTTGGCAGCTATTTGACTCGTGGAAGGGGGCGGTGCCACGTAACCCGGCGTTTCCATGTCCCCGGCAGAAGCACTGACCGAGAGGGCGGACACGAACAGGACGGCACATAAGAACTTTTTGACAAGTTTCATCGATCTTCTCCTCAGATTTTGTAGTCAAACGCCGGTGAGGGTGGAAACCAAGCTCGACATTTAGTTGTTTATGATAATATCCGCACAGCGGACGGCTTGCAAGGTTCCTTACCTACATCTCAAACTGGAGTTTTAAGATGGAGTTACAAATACAAATTGTCGATGGAGCGACCAGCCTTGCGGTTGCTGAGAATGTCATTCCACTCTGTGAATTAGCTAAAGGCTTGGAAGAAGCCGGGGAATTCGAGCAAGCAGTAGACACGCTCCGTCCGTTTTGGACCAGGCTGGGTGAACGACCACACACCAAGAGCCTTGAACCTCAGGCGAAAGCCGAGTTGCTCTTACGGTCCGGTGCGTTAACCGGCTGGCTGGGCAGTGCGAAACAGCTGACCGGCAGTCAGGAACTGGCCAAAGACTTAATCAGTGAGAGCGCAACTCTGTTTTCCCAGCTTGGGATGGTTGAAAAGACGGCGGAAGCTCACGTTGATTTAGCGATTTGTTATTGGCGTGAAGGCGGGCTCGACGAAGCTCGAATTACGTTGAAGCACGTGCTCGAAACTTTCGAGAATCAAGAGAGCGAACAGCGGCTTCGAGCACTCCTAAATATCGCTATCATCGAGAAGGTTGCAGCACGAGATCTTGAGGCACTGAGAATCTACAAAGAAGCCGCACCGTTGTTCGACCGAAGCCCGAACCATGCGTTGAAGGGAAAGTTCCACAACTCGTATGCGACGCTTTTGAAGAGTCTCGCCGCAGCCGACAATCGCACCGAGTACGTTGATAGCGCACTTGTAGAGTTCACCGCAGCAGGTTTTCACTTTGAGCAGGCTGGTCATAAGCGCTTCCAGGCACGCGTCGAGAACAACGTAGGTTTTCTTTTCGGCGAGATCGGTCGTTATTCGGAAGCTCACGAGCATCTGACTCGTGCTCATGATTTGCTCATGAGTCTTGGTGATCAGGGCGGAGTCGCTAACTCTGATGACACTCGAGCGCAAGTCTTTTTGATGGAAGGGAAGTATAGAGAGGCTGAAAAGATTGCTGCTTCTGCCGTTAGGACTCTTACACATGGCGGCGAACAGACGATACTGGTCGAGGCCCTGACCACGCAGGCGAAAGCCCTTGCTCGGCTTGAACAAACGGAACCCGCCCGAACTACTCTGGACCAGGCGATCGATATTGCCCAGCGGGCTGGGGATCCTCATCGCGCCGGCATCGCAGCCTTGAGCGCGATTGAGGAACTTGGAACTACACTGGCCCCTGGTGTTTTGCTCCAATACTATCGAACTGCTGAATCGTTACTAGCACAGTCTCAGAACGGTAGAATAAAGATGCGTTTGGGTGAGTGCGCTCGGCGAGTCTTATCGTCAGAACTCAATGGGACTGGAGGGTCGGCAACAGCTGAAGCCGCAACAATGCGGAGCGGTTTTTCTCTGGATGCCGAGGTCCTTCGTTACGAAGGTAATTTGATTCGTCAGGCTCTCCAAATATCTGACGGCAGCGTCACGCGCGCCGCGCGTTTACTCGGCGTTACCCATCAAGGCCTCGCTTTCATTCTTAACGGACGTCATAGCGACTTACTATCAATTCGCACACCCGTTAAGCGACGCCGCAAAAGCATCATTCGCTTTCACTGAAAACCGGAAAAACACTAGAGAATAGCGCTGCCCTTTTGAATAGAGGCAGCGCTATTCTCATATTTGTGCTCTAACAACAGTTCTCTTATCATCGGCTGCCTCCGGTACCCTGGCATTTTGAGCGAAACTATGAAAACCGCAATTAGCCCCCTGGTCTTAACGCTTGTCATCGTCATTTCGATAGCCGTTGCACAAAAACCCAGACGAGGAACAGTGCAACAAAAACCGCCCACTGCGGTTACGCCACAACCAGCTCCAACGACAGGGAAGCCTTCTGAGACCCCTCAAGTTAAGGCTGCAGTTGCACCTGTTCCGTTGGTAACCGTCAATGGACAGACTTTGACCACAGAAGGATTCCAACCAGATCTCAAGAACCAAATAGACACTGTTGACGCCAGAATCGCCCAGGCAAAACGAACTGTTCTGGATCTAGAGATCAACACCATGCTTCTAGACATAGAAGCAAAAAAGCGTCACATCACTAGCCACCAGCTCTACGAGTTGGAAGTAACAAAGCGGATTCCGCCTGTGACCCCCGCCCAGGTAAAGCAGTTTATTGACGACAACAAAGACCAGTTCAGTGGGATGGATTTAGCCACGGCTACACCGCAAGCCGAGGCGATTATTCACGACGAATCTGAAAGCCGACTAGGTGACGCACTGGTGGATCGTTTGAAAAAGACGAACCCCGTTGTGATGGGTGTAGATGTGACAACCCCGAATCTCGGCGGCGAAGTCGTCCTGGCGACGATCGGAGGCGCACCCCTGAAAGCAGTAGTCTTGAATGAGCGATTGAAACCTATCATCTACCGAATTCGCTCTCAGGCTTACGACATTGAGAAGAGTGAAGCTGATCGAATGGTTGACGATCTGTTGTTGATTGCTGAGGCAAATCGGCGAAATATAGGGTCTGACGAAATCATTAGAACAGAGGTTAGTAATAAGATCCGCACTCCGACCGATAGTGAAATCGACAAGTTTTACGCTGACAACAAGACTCGCATTGGCGGCGATCTCAATACCGTTCGTAATCAGATAGCAAACTACCTCCAGGAACAAGAACGATCGCGCCTTGAGAAAGAACTGTCTGATCGGTTGCGCAAGGGCGCAGACATTCGCTGGCTAATTAACGAACCAATTGCCCCGGTCCAGGCCATCAGTGTTGATGACGATCCATCAATTGGTCCTGCTGATGCTCCGGTCACAATCGTGGAGTTCACTGACTTTCAGTGTCCTGCCTGTGCCGCGATGCATCCAGTGCTCGATGATGTGTTGAAGTCGTACGGAAACAAAGTGCGATTTGTTGTTCGAGACTACCCACTGCAACAACACGAATGGGCACGCAAAGCCGCTGAGGCAGCAAACGCGGCAAGGGCGCAGGGAAAGTTCTTTGAATACGCGGCGCTGTTGTTTCAGAGACAGAAAGCCCTCGATGTTCCTTCTCTAAAAAAGTATGCGAGTGAGTTGGGTCTAAATCGAGCAAAGTTTGACGCTGAACTCGACAAAGGTATTTACGCCGAGGAAGTAAAGCACGACATATCTGACGGTGAAATCTATGGTGTAGGAAGCACGCCATCGATCTTCATCAACGGCGTGCTTTTGAAAACGCTGACCGCGGAAGCATTGCGGGAAGCAATCGATCGCGCTGCAGCGGCAGCAAGTAAGGCTCCCACTCCAGCAAACTAATTAGGGCGCCGGTTTCTTCTTATCAAAAACGCTGCAGGCCTGGTAAGCACCGGTCGGATCGATCGCGGTCTTGCCCTCCTCGATGTTTTTGATAATCCCTTCTTTATCGACCACGAAGGTTGCTCGTGCCGCATATCCAGTGTTCTCATCGAGCAGTCCGTAGTCTTTCACTACTTTTCTCTTCCAGTCACTTAACAACGGAAACGACACACCGATGTCTTCGGCAAATCTACGATTCGCGGGGGAACTGTCCATACTGATTCCAAGGATTTGAGTGTTTGCTTCATCGAATTTGGCGATATCAGCCTGATACGCCTTAAGTTCCTTCGTTCAACCTCCGGTGAAGGCGAGCACGTAGAAAGCAAGTACGACGTTCTTCTGACCCTTGAAATCAGAAAGCTTCACCGGTTTACCGGTCGTATCCGTTAGTGTGAAATCAGGTGCTGCCTGGCCCACCTTTAAATGAGTCTTCGGTGGAGCAGGCGGGCTTGCACCCTGCGCTGGTTGCTGTGGTTTAGTTTCTTGTGCTTGAACCACCAAAGCCAGTGTCAACAACAGCATCGTTAGATGTATGACTTTTCGTGCCATCGGCAGTCTCCTTGGTATCGGTGGTTGATGGGGATCGAACAGAGGGGGCCTTTCGATTTGTCCATTGCGTGACGCTTCCGTAAGACTTCTGCGGTAACGTGACAAAGACAGACGTAATTACCGAAGCGAAGAATATATTCGAGTTGATACCGGATCAAGTGAGGTCCGCGGGGAGGCATGGGTAGATGGGGATCTCGTTAAAGGCCGAGCGTCTTAAACGGTACAAGGATGTGGCTCTGCTCCTTATCAAATATGGCCGCTCAGACTTGATTAGTCAGGCTGGCCTAGAAGACAGCGTACTCCCTGAAGAAATGGTTATCTCGAGCGCGGCGTCTGCCGAGGAACTTGCGACCGATCTTGAAAAACTCGGACCTACATTCATCAAACTGGGCCAACTGCTCTCCACCCGTGCAGACTTGTTGCCAACCCCATATCTCGATGCCCTGAGCAGGCTTCAGGACCAGATCGGGCCATTCAACTTTGATGAGGTGGAACGGATTGTGTCCAGTGAGCTTGGTGTCAGGCTTTCAAAAGCTTTTGCCGATTTTGAGCCGACTCCGATCGCTGCTGCTTCGCTGTCCCAGGTTCATCGCGCCTGTATGCGCGATGGGCGAGCAGTGGTCGTTAAAGTTCAACGTCCGAATATTCGAGAACTGATCGTCGATGACCTGGATGCCTTAGGCGAGATCGCGCAGTTTCTTGATTCTCATACGGAACTGGGAAGACGATACGAGTTTGAAAACATGCTCTCAGATTTACGTAAGAGCCTGCTTCGCGAACTTGACTTCACAGTCGAAGCGCAAAACCTTATTACCATCGGACAGAACCTTGAGGAGTTTGATGACATCGTCATACCTGAGCCGATTGACGACTACACAACCACCCGCGTTCTCACCATGGAGTACATCTCGGGTAAGAAGATTACTACTCTGAGTCCGCTGCGATTACTCGAAATTGATGGACCAGGGCTCGCAGACGATCTATTTCGAGGCTACCTCAAACAGATGCTCGTCGACGGTTTGTTCCATGGCGATCCACATCCAGGCAATGTATTTCTAACGGACGATGATCGAATTGCTCTTCTCGACCTGGGAATGGTCGGTCGGTTAACGAGAACTTTTCAAGACAACCTGCTGCGTCTCCTCTTAGCCATTAGCGAAGGCAGAGGCGAACTAGCGGCCGAAGCCGCAATAAAGATGGGTGAACCAAAGAAAGACTTCGACCAGCATTCCTTCACTAGTCGAATCACCGATCTTGTAGCAGATAATCGCGACGCGATCTTGAGCCGTCTAAATGCTGGAATGATCACTTTAGAAATAGCCAAGATCTCTGCTGATTGTTGGTTCCGCCTACCGTCAGAATTCACCATGATTGCAAAAGCTCTGATGAACCTCGATCGCGTTGTTTACGCCCTTGATCCTACTTTCGATCCCAATGCCATTATTCGCGAGCAATCAAGTGAGATATTGAATCAAAATCTCCTTCGAAGTGTTTCGCCCAGTAGTCTCCTGTCGGGCGCTGTCGATGTTAAGGAATTTGCCGAGAAACTTCCGATGCGCGTTAACCGCATCCTCGACGCAATTGGAAACAACGAACTACGTCTGAAGGTCGATAGCATTGATGAAAGGATTGTGCTCGATGGCCTACAGAAAATCGCAAATCGCATCACGCTGGGACTGGTGGTTGCAGCGTTGATTGTGGGCGCAGCGATGCTAATGCGTGTCGACACGACGTTCCGAATCTTTGGCTATCCCGGTTTGGCAATGATTTTCTTCCTCATGGCCGCCGCCGCTGGGTTGGTTCTTGCCTACAACATCCTTTTTCGAGACCAAAAACCCAGGTAGATGTCCGATATGTTTTATTAGCTTGTCGGCTGCTCACATGGCCCTTTGTCACTCTCGCCAGTTCTCTCCAACAATGTAAGAGCCTCTTGCAAAAGTCCATGACTGACTCGCGGAGTAGGATTTACTCGAAGCTTCTGCTTCTTCAGCAGTTCTTTCTTCACTCCGGAGGAGTGCGATGTTTAGTATGCCGCTCTTCCGAACAGAGCAGAGTTGCTAAGTCGCGTCGAGCTATATAGAGATTGCACTCATCCGGAGTGTATGCCCTCTCGTTCGCGTTCTGATTTTGAAGACGCCCAATAGCTTCTCGGACAGCCGACAAGCTGAAGCATATCGGACACTTCGGACAACCCTGTTTAAAACCTCAAGAATCTCTCAAGAGGACTCGAGTAAACCCTCCTGTGACCGTGGGAGAATCAACGACAACCGAGTCACAGACGATTGACAGACTCAGACTCCCTAAACGCAACAACTTAGAAATACCAAATG
Organism: Pyrinomonadaceae bacterium; assembly: GCA_035257465.1. Lineage (GTDB taxonomy): Bacteria > Acidobacteriota > Blastocatellia > Pyrinomonadales > Pyrinomonadaceae > PSRF01. The sequence continues at coordinate 13,799 of DATEXA010000212.1, forward strand.
CTCATTGCCCAATCTCTAACTGAATTCAACGACAACCAGTGGAAACTTGTCCTGGAGAAAATCACAGTTCCCACGCCGATTGCCTGTATGCCACGACCTCGGCTTCATGCAGTCCTGGAACAAAGTGTTCTTTCGTGTACCTCTACAATCATTACTGGCCGGGCGGGCTCCGGTAAGACAACTCTGGCTATAGATTTTGCTGAGAAGTCGGGACGCAATGTGGCCTGGTACAAAGTTGACGCTCCTGAGAGCAATCTACCAATCTTTTTTCAGTATCTGCTCTCAAGCATCGGCTTCCACCGTCCGGGGTTTGGTGGTTACTCGCTTTTGCCACTGCTCAGAGCAGAACCTGGTATTCATCAGAGTCCTCTACTGGCGGAACACTTCGTTTTCGAATTGGAGCGCAACAGTACGGCGCCATTATTGATTGTCCTCGAAGATCTTCATCTGGTGTGTGATGCAGACTGGGTTGTTACATTTTTTCGCCGATTACTGCCATTGTTACCATCAGACGTTCACATGTTGATTACTAGTCGAACCATTCCGCCTGCTCCGTTGTGGCGTATGCGATCCAAACAAACGCTGTCAGTTATTGATGAGGACATGCTCGCGTTTACGAGAGATGAAGCAATCACTCTCTTTCAGCGCAATGGACTCACTCCTGAGCAGGCAAACATCGCACTTGACCATTCGCGCGGGCGTGCAGCAACACTTTCAAGTTTGGCCGCTACACTTCATTTTGCGGAGACGGCCGTTCTCGCAAAGAAAACACCAGAAGAGTCGGGTAAGACTTCCTATGGAAGGTTTGCAGGAAATTGTTGACCACAACATCAGCGCGCCTGGTGTCGAGCGGCAGAATGGAATGCCGGGAATTCGCTATGCTAATCTCCGATTACTAGAACGCAGAGCCCAGAGGCACGGGGTGATGGCAACGAAAACCCGACAGGGCAAACCTCCAGTCGCGTCGAAGACAGCGAACAATCAACCTGCCGACCTTAGGACAGGCTTCTTTCTTCGTACGAAACTATTACTACCCCGCCCGGCTCCTGAATTACTCTCAAGACCACGTCTTGCTGACCGTTTGCTCAACAATCTCACCAATCCGTTGACCCTGGTCACCGCGAATGCTGGCTCTGGAAAGACGACTCTTGTCGCTGACTTTCTCCGCACTCACGACAGGCCGTTTGTCTGGTATCAATTGGATCGCAGCGACACCGACCCGTTTGTATTCCTCGGCTACCTCGGCTTTGGTATTCAACAAGTAGTCCCTGACTTCGGGAACGCCTTGTTTGCTTATCTGAAAGAAGCATCAGGTGAGTTGGCCCAGAATCCTGAACGTGCAGTCGACGTCTTAATCAACGAGGTCCTGGAACGCGTCGAGCAACAGCTCATCCTGGTGTTGGACGACTACCATCACCTCGGGCAGGAAACTCCTGTACATTCCATCCTCGATCGTTTGCTTGCCTACCTGCCCGATGTGCTCCACGTAGTAATGATCTCCCGCGAAATGCCGCCGCTCGCTTTGGCTCGACTTCGTTCGCAGTCCCCTGCGTCAGTCATCGATCGTTCCGATCTGCTTTTCACAGATGAGGAGACTCGTGAGCTATTCCGAAGAGTCTTCGACCTGGATCTCAACCCTGATCAGTTGGCCGAATACCGTGAACGCACGCATGGTTGGATCACCGCGCTTCAATTAGTCAGGCAGGTTGCTCAAAAGACGGTTGCTCGGCTACAGGAAGGCACCACCGACCTCGTTGATGTCTTGCGTCAATCGGAACGCGACATCTTCGATTATTTCGCGGAAGAGGTGTTCACGGACGAATCCGAGGAAGTCCAGGCTTTGTTGTTGAAAGTAGCGCTCATGGACAACATTGAGTTGGAGACGTGTGCCGCACTGTTTAAGGGAATAAATTGTGCGCGCGTTTTACCCAACCTGGTTCGTCGCAATGTCTTCATTACCATTGCCAGCGACGGCAAAGGCGAGGAATACCGGTTACACCCATTGTTTCAAAGTTTTCTTCGTCGACGCTTGCGAACCGAGATCGGACGGGCTGGAGTCTCCGCGGAACATCGACGATTTGCGGAACACTTTCTAAGTCGAGGTGCCTGGGAACAAGCTGTTCGTCACCTACTTGCCGCCGAAGATTTTGATCGCGCTGCGGAGATAATCGCCGAGAAGGGTGCGGAATGGATTTCCTCAGGCGCCTTGAATTCGCTGGCGTTGATGGCCGACGCGCTTCCCGCGAACGTAATCGAGCAGCACCCACGGACACTGTCACACCGTGCTGAAGTCGCCAGACTCAGAGGTGATTACGAGTCTGCACAACTTCTCTTCGCACGCGCAGCTGCGTTGCTTCAACAAAGTGGCGATCTCGAAGGCGAGGCAGAGACACAACACTCACTGGCGACTCTGGCAAGGCGCGCGGGAGATTATTCGCTGGCATTCAAATATCTGGATCGTGCTCTTGATCTGACGGCTGATCGATCTGTCAGCATGAAGTGCGCTAATACTCGAGGTCTTTGCCTGGTTGCGGTTGGTGAGTGGACTGCGTCAGAAATGGAGTTTCGTGCCGCACTCCAACTAGCGCAGGCAGCTAACGACGAAAGGTACATCAGGCTCATTACTCACAACCTCGGATTGCCGGCAATGATGCGTGGGGACTTTGGCGAGGCGTTGCGATGGCTACGTCGGATGTTAAGAGATGGCAACCAGGTACCCATGCCACAGGAAGCAACTGCGCATTTGAACATGGCGCGTTGCTATCTGTATCTCGGTGATCTGAACGCTTGTGAGAAACATCTGGATGAAGCAATTGAACGTTGCCAGCTTTTCAATCTGGTTGCAGCCAGGGCTGACGCCTTTGAGGCCTATGGAAATCTCTACCGGGAAAAGGGCGAAATCGATAAAGCAAACGAGTATTACCAGCGAGCAGCGCGTGCGTACGATGAGGCAGGCGTGAATCTCGCCAGGACTGAGTTGATCGAGGAACAAGCTTTATTGAGTTTGGCAATCAGCGATACCACCAGTGCGCGAAATCAGATTGAACGCCTGATTGAGTCAAGACCACTCGACAAGAACGAAATGGGTTTTTACACAGCCACGCTCGCCAAGGCCCGGATCATGATTGCCCAGGGAAACTATCAGGCGGCAGCTGACGATCTCTCCGCGGCTCAACAATATTTCCATGATCACTTTCTCTACTACTATGAGGCCCAGGCTTCATTGGCCAGTGCGGTAACTGAACTGAGATTAGGGAATGAACCGGGGATGTTAGGGCACCTTCGACGTGTCGTCGAACTCGCCGTTCGCTACGACTACGAATACTGGCTCAGCCGCGAAGCCATCGCGAACCATGAACTCTTCGCAATCGATGACGCTGCGGAGTTATTGCCGTCTGACCTAAGAAAGCAACTTGCGGAACGAACTCCAGCGCAAACAATTTCAGTCGTAAGTTCTGAAGTTAAGCTCGCCGCCGAGCCCGTTCCTGATCTGACAATCAACATGCTGGGCCCTGTAGAAATCTATCGGGAGTTTTCACGTCCGCTCGCGGCTGATGCGTGGGCCACGCGGCGTGCGCGCGACATTTTGTGTTTCATCGCGTCGCGACGTCATCGTCGCGCTTCGAAGGACACAATCATCGATATGTTCTGGGGCGAAACGGAAACGTCCATAATCGAAAAAAACTTTCACCCCACCATTTCTCATATCCGTAAGGCGCTGAACAGTAACCAACCATTTAAACAGAACTTCATTCTCTATCGCGATGGCGACTATCAGCTAAATCCTGAACTCTCATACAGAATCGATGTCGAGGAGTTTGACCAGTTGGTTACCAGGGGTGAAAACGCACGACGTGCACGTCAGTTCGATGAATGTGCACGAGGTTACGAACAAGCTGTAGAGCTTTACCGCGGCGAATTTGCGCAGGGAAGCTACGAACCGTGGGTCGATGAACAGAGAAGTTACTACCGCGAGAAATACCTTCACCTGCTCGAATCACTGGCTGGAGTCGCACAAAAACAGGAAGAATGGTCCCGGTCACTTCAACTGGCCCAGTCGATCCTGCATGAAGATCCTTTCCGAGAAGATATTCACTGCGCTGTTATGCGAGCGCACGTCAACCTCGGGAATCGCGCCGCGGCCAAAGATCAATTCGAGAATTTACGCCTGTTACTAGAGCGCGAACTTGGAATCGAACCAAGTCGTGAAACTCGTCGCACTTATCAGGAATTGCTCGGCAAGAGTTAGCTAATTAACACCTTGTTTTCTTGCGAAAATCGCAAGGGTACCGCAACACATGCGTCTCGTCGCCAACTTAGAATATTTTCACTTTCGATTAAACGGCTTGGAGATCGAACGCGATCGATGCCCGCTGATGATGGGTCAAGCCGTTCCCCCGCAAATCAGTCGAAACCGACCCCCAGCATTGAGCTTACCCTAGCAGGACTTCGCCGATAAACCCGACTGAGGTGATGGTTTGCTGAACTCTCATTTTCTTAATTCCGGCCCCACTAATCGCCCACATTGGGACGACTGGCGTTCCTGTTTGCGATCATCAACAAATCGCCTTTTTCGTCATGTGCGAAAAGGTAGAACGGCAATTGTCTTTGTGCTCTGCGTGTTGCTGACGACGGCGCCTGTACTCGCTGGAATTGCGGTTGTGGGGTCGAATGGAATTACAGCCACTGGAGCCGATGGCGTTCAGTTCACCGGCCTGACAGGCATCACTGCCACGGGTGCAGATGGGGTTTTAACCTTTGGCCCGAACGGCATCACCGCAACGGGAGCAGATGGCATCACAGCCACTGGCGCCGATGGAATTACTGCGACAGGTGCCGATGGCTATACCTACACCGGCGCAAATGGCATTACTGCCACCGGTGCGGATTCACTGCTAATCAATAACGCTGACGGCATAACCGCAACAGGTGCAGACGGCATAACGGCGACCGGAGCCGACGGAACTACCTATCGAGCTGACGCAATCGATATTCAGTTTCCGAACGGTATTACGGCGACGGGCGCAGATGGAATCACTGCGACAGGAGCCGACGGAATCACGGCAACCGGTGCAGATTCTCGTCAGATTGCCAATGCAAACGGCTTTACTGCGACGGGCGCGGACGGAATCACCATCTCCGGAGCTGATGGCATAACTGCAACGGGCGCCGATGGTCGTGTCTACTCAATTCCAACAAGTACGTTGACGTTGGTTGGTGGCGATCTCGTAGTTGTCGCAAATGCACACGGCATAAGCTTGAGCGGCGCAGACTCTATTCGCGAAACAGGCGTCGCATCTGTCACGTCACTGATCGAGGCTGGCTCCGAACAAACTGGATTGCGAAGCGTGGATCCCGAGCTCGCTGTGACGCTGAACCGCTTGACCGACGACAGCAGCGTTAACGCCGTCATCGTTTACCACCAGCTGCCGACTGACTCTGATCTGGCACAGCTTCAAAGCATTGGTTTCTTAGGTGGCTCTCGTTTTCGAGTTCTGCCCATGGTTCAAGTGACGGGGACTCGTAGACAAATCGAAGCTGCATCCAGGCTCTCATCGGTTCGCTCAATATATGGCAATCGCACACTCAATCTTACGAGTGAGCCTGAGGTTCGATCAGCAACCGGGGTCGATCGCGCATGGCGAGACGCTGAGATTGCCGCCGAGAATTCAAACCTTCCGGTGACCGGGCGCGGTGTAACAGTCGCTGTCCTGGACACTGGCATCGACAGTACTCATCCAGATCTCGCCGGGCGCGTCGTCAACAATGTCAAACTTGCAGACACCTTGAGCCTCGGGGTTGGCTTTCACTATCCCCTCGACCTCCCAAGTCTTCCCAACACGGATCTGCTTTACGGACATGGAAGCTTTGTTGCGGGTGTGATTGGGGGGAACGGAAGCGCCTCGAATGGCAAATACTCAGGCGTCGCTCCAAACGCGCGTCTCGTCGGTTTGAGCGCAGGCGACCTAACGTTGCTCTTTGTTCTGGAAGGTTTCGACTATCTCCTGGCAAATGGTAACAGCCTGAATGTTCGCGTTGTGAACTGCAGTTTCTCCGCTAACACCGTCTTTGACGTCAACGATCCCGTGAACATTGCGACCAGACTATTGACCGACAGTGGAATCAATGTCGTTTTTTCCGCAGGGAACACCGGGCCCGGCCAACACACTTTGAATCCTTATGCGGTCGCCCCGTGGGTGGTAAGTGTCGGCGCTACTGACACACAGGGTCGGCTCGCGAGTTTTTCATCGAGAGGCGATTTCGCGAACGGTTTGTTCCATCCGACCGTGGTTGCTCCAGGCGTCAATGTTGTGAGTGTGCGAGGTTCAGGAGTTACGAACGTCACAGGAGCGGAGGGAATCGCAAACGCGGATCTGCAGCGGCTGAGTTTATCCGAGTTACCTCGTTACACGACCGCAAGTGGTACGAGCTTTTCAGCGCCTCAGGTTGCCGGAACAATTGCGCTTATGCTCGAAGCAAATCCAAACCTTACTCCAGCAGAAGTGCTGGACATCCTGCAAAGAAGTGCGACGCCGCTAGCTCCGTATTACGAGCACGAAGTAGGTGCAGGCATGCTAAACGCCCACGCGGCCGTCCTTCAGGCAGCGTATCCAGAGCGCAAGATCGGTTCCTGGCGTTCAACATTGGATCGAGGTCAGGTGAGTTTCACCAACGACCCAATGACCACGTTCAATGGAACAGTGCGACCCGGCAGTTCATTCGACACTACAGTTCAGATTCCTACCGATGCTGTGTTTGCGTCGACGCAAATTGGTTGGGGCCCGCTCTGGAGTGTCAATGATCTGAGTTTGTCCATCTACGATTCGTCCGGAAATCTTCGCGGCCAGTCCAACACGCTCAACTTGCCGGGGCTGACGGGAAAGACTGAACGGGTTGTCTCGAATTTACCGTCTGCAGGAACATGGCGCATTAAGGTTCAGAATCCACAATTGGTCGGAACCTCGCAACAATTTTCCGGTGTCGTACAGGTGAATCGGGTCACTTACAGTGTGTCAGACCTCAACTCGCTGACGGCACCGTTACGAAGCGAGGTGAATCAGTCACTTCGTTCGTTTGCGATGCTACCCATTGGTTCGAAGTTTCGAAGCGACTCTGTTGTAAACAGGGCCGACTTGGCATTGGCTTTGGCAGTCGGCGCTCGTGTACCTCAATACTTGCCTGGTACGCCGACTTATCAGGACGTCCGCGACAACAACACGATGTTACTTGTTGAAAGTGTCCAGGCGTCACCAACAGGTTCATTATTTTCGGATGTCACTGCGGGGGGCAGATTTCGTCCGAGTGAGGTAGCGACTCGTCTGGTAGTGGCAGTGGCGTTGGTCCGCGCTGCGGGACTGCGCACAGAAGCTGAGTCGAAGACAAACGCAAGTCTGGCATTTCTGGACGCGTCGGCGATTCCTACTGAGTTGCGAGGATATGTTGCTGTCGCAGTAGCTAAAGGTTTTATTAAAGCTGACAACTACTTTCGTCCGCAGAACTCATTTACGCGTGGTGAGTTGGCTCACGCCATCACGATGATTCAAAACACAGCAGTGCAGTGAATTCCCTCTAACCAACCTGACCGTAGAAAACCTTTGTGTCGTATTCGAAAACGACCTGACCATCCTTCTCATGGTTGCGGAAGATGACTTCCAGCTCGTGAATCATCGCTGGAAAGGCTGGGTGAGCCGGTTCAGGGGTGTATGACGAGGACTGCACACGCCCTTTCAATCCATCGCAGTCAAAAAACTGTTTGTTCGGAAAAATCTTCAACTTAACCTCATCAGGAGCAAAGAATTCGGTGATCGCCTTCTCAGCCTTGTCGTGTCTGACGTCTTGGTAATCGGTGCCGTATTTCAAAAGCAGGGCTTCATATGCTTCCAGAAAGGGCGTTGACTGCAACTTGCGGTCATTCCAGATCAGCACTGCCCAGCCATCAGGTCTTAGTATCCGGAATGCTTCGACCCTTGCGAGTAACGGATTGAACCAGTGAAACGCCTGTCCTGCCGTTATCAGGTCAATGCTTGAATCGGCAAGAGTTGTCTGTTCAGCAGTGCCATCCAGGCTTCTAAAGTTTGAGTAGGCTTGCAGGATTCGCTCGGCTGCGCCTCGCATTCCTTGATTCGGTTCTACGCCAAATACCGTGTTGCCGTTCTGGAGAAAGAGTTCGGTCAGTTTGCCGGTTCCGGATCCAATGTCGGCGATCAGAGAGCTGTCGGTTAAGACAGATTCCGATTTTAGAAACGGAATAATGGGGGTCGGATAGTTGGGTCGATATTTGGCGTAGTTCTCAACTCTGCTTGAGAACCTTTCAACTGATTTCGACATGCGCTCCTCCTTCCAGACCTGACTATCCGCAGATTACGCCGATTACGCAGATTTCCATACTGAGGGCTGTAATAACGCAATCGTCTAAAGTGAATCTGCGTAATATGCGGATGATCTCTTGCTTAGTCTTTCGGAAACAGGCTTGCACTCGTAACTGGTTGCTCCGTAGGTGCATACTTCACAAACACTCGATGCGCCAGCAACAAGCCAACAATGAAGGCGAAAGTTAAGGGCAGGCGCGTATCCGACTTGACCAGCATCCAGAAATGCACGACGCCGGCCACAGCTGCGACATAGACGAGTCGATGCAAACGTGCCCAGTACTTTCCTCCCAAACGTTTGACCATGTTGTTGGTGGAAGTGATAGCGAGCGGAACCATTAGTGCGAATGCTGTCATGCCAAGAAGGATGAAGGGACGACGTGCGACGTCCTGTACGACGCTTCGCAAGTTAAGAAGTCGATCGAGCCAAATGTAAGTAGTTAAATGTAGAGTGCCGTAGAAGAAGGCAAACAGACCGACCATCCGACGAAGTTTTATTAGAGAATTTACCCCGAAGATTTTTCGCACCGGTGTGATAGCAATGGTGACGGTCAGAAAGACCAGAGTCATCACCCCTGTCGTACGAATCGCAAACTCCTGCGGATTCGCCCCAACGTTTTGATGGTAGATATCCCAAAGAAGCAGGACTAACGGCACTAGCGCATTGACGAAGACGACGAGTTTTGCGAAACGGATGTTGGACATTTTTGGTCTTTGGCTTTTGGTCTTTGGTCTTGGGTTTCTGAGGTGTTGAGTCGGCGCTTAAAGTCCAAACACCCAAGTACAAAGACCCAAGTCCAAAGACCCAAGACCCTCTCCTCAGTAGTTCCTTACCAAATCCATCCCTTCATACAAATTCGCCACCTGGTCGGCGTAACCGTTGAATAAGAGTGTCTTTCGACGGTCGTACTCACCAATCCTTTGCTCCGTGGCCTGACTCCAGCGTGGATGCGATACGTTTGGATTTACGTTGGAATAAAACCCGTATTCATCGGGAGCCTGAAGGTTCCAGGTTGTCGGAGGTTCATTTGCGACAAGCGAGATCTTCACTACCGACTTGATGCTCTTGAATCCGTATTTCCAGGGCACTACTAATCTGATCGGTGCACCATCCGGAGGTGGTAAGACTTCGCCATAGAGTCCTGTTGCCATAATCGTCAGCGGGTGCATGGCTTCATCCAGGCGCAAACCTTCGACATATGGCCAATCGAGGATTCCAGTAGCCTGGTTTGGCATTCTCTTCGGATCAAGGAGGGTTTGAAACGCCACATACCGGGCTTGTGAAGTGGGTTCAACTTTTTCAAGCAGCTTGTTCAGCGGAAAACCAACCCAGGGAATCACCATCGACCAGCCTTCAACGCATCGCAGCCGATAAACCCGCTCCTCGTGCTCAAACTTCAACAGCTCATTAAGGTCAAAAACTCTTGGCTTGTTAACCAATCCTTCAACGGATACGGCCCAGGGTCGCGTGACGAAGCCTTGTGAGGCATATGCGACTCCACCCTTCGAAGTATCAAACTCGTAAAAGTTGTTGTAATTGGTAATCTTTTCCAGCGGTGTCAGCTTGTCCTCAACAGTAAACCCTGACTTCAGCGCTTCTTGTTTTGGCGGAGTCGTAACTTCGCTCAGCTTTTCACTTTCACGTCGTTCAATAGGTGGCGGGTTCAGACGGCGATACAGGAGGGTGCTGGCTGTCGCA
>DATEXA010000213.1:0-4141 GCA_035257465.1 Pyrinomonadaceae bacterium
CCAAAAGAATCAGAATCGAAATCTGCGCGGCAATTGCGAGAACAGGCGTGCCGGCGAAGTAACTTGCGAATTCGTTTTGCGTGATTCCCCTTCCCTGGTGAAACTCGTCGAACGCTATCAATCCATCCACATTTGTAACCAGATTCCTCGCTAACTGAAGATTGTCGTTTAATCGTATGCCGTTGTTTGCGACGACATACGGATCACCCAGCAATGTGATTCTTCCGAGACCATGAGAAAAGTCCATGACTAGCGCCCCATCGCGATCTGCAATTTCAACGACGGGCGCAGGCGAATTTGTCGGTTCCTTCTCCCCGACAATCTCGGCGCCTGAGAGTTTGTGCTCTCCTTTGTGAGCGGCATTGGACTTGTCAGGCACGACTTTGATGCGCGCGGAAAATCGGGAAGGCATTACCGCCTGGATCTGTTGAGTAAGAAGTGTGGGTTGTACCGGTTTGAGAGCAGACACACCACTAGTCATCTGTTTCGAATCGTTGGCATCGAGATCGAGTGAGGGGAAGTCTAATGGACGACTGGTGATCGTCCAGCTAGTCGACTTCGGCACAAGTTGAAGGTCAAACTCGCGGTCAATTAACACCAGTTGCCCCCCTCTCTTGACCCATGCCAGTAAACTCGCAGCCTCGTCGTTCGTGAACGGAAGTTGTGTTCGGCCAATTACTACGAACGTGGTGACTTGATTGCCTGATAGTCCCGAGGAATCAGTTGATGTTGCTGACAACTTTTCAGTGGCCTCTCGCCAGCGCATTACCTTATGCCCCGACTCGCTTAGAAAGTCGTAAAACGCGCGCGTGCCGGTTGGACCGCTATGGTACGTTGATCTGTTGGCGGTGAACTCCGAGTCGTTTACCTTTTGTTCCTTCACGTATGTAACGGTATTAACAAGGACCAGCAGCCCAAGTATGACAACGATAGTAAGGATTACGGTTATACGTTGACGCATGAACTAGTCGCTCGTCCTTATCGCCGCAAGATAACCTGCCTTGAAGTCTTGCCAATCACCGGGCGCAGCCTCGGCGAATCCATACCAATGCCGTTCGAAACTTTCCGTCAGACCGCGCATGTTCTGATATAGCGTCGGAGAGCCAGTAACGGATCGCAGGTAATCGCGATTAGTTTTGTGTTGCGCAAGACTGATCAGCTTGCGATCCCCAAGTTCCACAAGCAGCGCGATGTATGTCTTGCGAATTGCGGCACGAATCTCACCGGCTCGAGCGAGAGCCTCTGCGTCCCCAAGCAAGTCAGACGATGAGGCTTCAGGTTCAAGTTTCTCGCCTAAGACTATGCGCGGCTCTTTGTGCTTTTTCACATTAGTCTCTCGTGAACGTCCTTTGAAGTGTCGCCTCAGCTTGATGAGCACGTAGACGATCACCAAAGCAGCAAGTGCAACGACAACGACTTGAGCAACGGCAGTGAGCGGGCTTCCATGACTGGGCGACAGACGAGAACCCTGGGGAAGAAACTGTGACAACCATTTAAAGAATCTCTCCAAAAGTCGATATAAGGCACTACTCTTTCCGGACTGCGATGCATATTCAGAGCGCGAAAGAATTTCCCCTAGTCGCTTGCTTGCGTCGGCTTTCGTCAGCGCAGTCGCTCTGGCTTTTTCCAGTTCGCTCACTCGCTGTTCGATGGACTTCAAACTTTCGATTAGTTGAGTCCGAATAGTTGATCGTTCTGGTTCGGCTGATGTCTCAAACTCGCCAAGTCGTTTGTGTAACCAGGAGTTGTCTACTTCGACGACTGAACCGTCAGACTCTATTGATTGTTTTTCAGGTAGGACGCTTCGGATCGCAACGGTCGTAGCGATCAAACGGCGTTGAAAATTGTCGGGACTCTCCTCCTCGTCCATTGGACCAAGAGTGTCGAGCGCAGTGATGGCTTTTTGAAGATTCTTTTGGTAGTCGCGAACCGGGATAGCACAGACAATCCCGGGAAAGACAAAGAAAGCGAACAGGACCATCGACAGTCCGAGTATCAGGCGTCGCCTAAACGGAAACTCAGATGCAGGCCGCTTCATAATCAACTTAGATTCAGAACACGGCCCGACGACATTGGAGGCGGAGGCGGCGCATTCTTAACAGTTTTGGACAGCGCTGGGCCGAAGGGAGAAGCGACTCGCTGATCAGGTATCTCGGGAAGTTGCTGTGCTGCCAGCAACTCAATGTCATAGCCTTCATGTCTGACGCGTTCATCAACATAGAGCAACGACAGCCCAAGCATCCACACCGGCGCAAGCAAGATGGAACTAAACGTAACCAATACGCTGTAAGAGATCTGATACCACGCAGGCCACTGCGTCGAGACCATCAAATCAATTCCACTCAAGTAGCCATACAACCCGAGTGGGGCGACAAGAATCATCATCGCGGAATAGGTGGCGAAGGTGGTGAACAGCGTCATAGCCATCAGCCGACGAACATTACCGTGCGCGATCGAGAAGCTGCGGGTGAATGACTCAAAAACTCCTTTACCCTCAACCAGCATTACCTGTGGAACATAAGCGACGCGGCCGGCAATAAAAAAGAACAGCCAAAGTAATAACGCAGTAGCACCAGCGCCGCCAATCGTTCCGACAATTACACTAAACCAAACCGGAGCAATGCTGCTGAGCAGGAAAGATCCCAGGATGACAACAGCTAGTATCGTGTACCAAACCAGGACCGCAGTGCCGAACGAAAACCCGATCCAAACAAGAACTATAAACGAGGCAAGGACGAGTCCCCAGAACCGCGCGCGCACAGCGCTGTAAGCTGCCCGAGCGGAGACTGGATCATTGTGCAGGAGATGTGCGACGAGGTTGCGGGTTGAGCCACCCATCACGACAAGTGTGAACAAGTGACCTGCAAACGCGACGAACAACCCGATGAACATTAAGGACAAATAGAGGACAACCTCAGACGTTTCGCCGGCAGTGCTAATCTGCCGAAAGCCTAAGCTGATCAAGATCCCACCCAACGCTGCAATGATGACAGGCAACGCGGCAGTGCGAATGAGAACAAATAAGTGACGTCGATAAAGTCTAACGGCGCGGTCGATCAAGTCACCTGCACCGAGCGGAGCTAACGACAACTGTCTGACTGTTGGATCGGACATTGGCTGGTATCGTCAGAGTAGTTAGTTCTGACATGCAAAATGTTAACACATCGAAATGTGAAAAGTTTTCGTGCCTGAGGTTTCCCTCGTGGGTGGTGAGAACAACTCGAGTGAGGTTGACTGGCGGATACTATTTCAAAAGCGATTGTTCAAAATTTCAATGCGCTACAAAGTCAGTCGTTCGATTCCCTTAGCTGTCGGATTTTATCCTTGAGCTGCACAGCGTCCGGGGCATCCGGGGCCAACTTTAAATAGGCCTCTAATTCGTCCGCAGCCTGTTTCTTGGCGCCCCTGTTGACATAGATGATCGCCAGTAGCCTGTGGGCCTCTTTCATCTCTTCCTTACCGAGTTTCACTGCGGCTTGAAGCTCTTTTTCAGCTTCATCGAACAGACCAAGATTTGCGAGTGCCTGTCCCAGAAAATAATGTCCTGCGGCGGACTGGTCATTTTTAGCCAGGGCTTTCCGAAGCATAGGTACCGCTTCGCCATACCGTTTCATCAAGACATTTGCAATGCCGCGATTAATAAGAGGGGAAAGTGCATCGGGCGTGATCTTTAATGCCGCTTGGAATGCTTCGTCGGCGTCCTCCAATTGATTCATTTTTACATACTGAACGCCAAGTTCATTCAATGCCTGGGTAAATGACGGATACTCCTTTATTGCCTGCTTCAATTCCTCGACGGCTCCTTGATGGTCATCTTTCTTAGCTTTGTCAGCGGCAGCAAAGTAATGAACCAAAGCAGGTTTCGGTACATTCGCTAACTCGGCGTTTAGAACCGCGGGTTTGCTCTCACTTCGTTCCTTATATTCCAGTCGAATAACCAAAGTGTAGTTTTGCGGTGGAAATCCCCGCGGTTGAACGACGCTCACAACCTGGAGGAATGGTTTAAATTCAATTTCTTTTTCGATAAGAATTGTATAGTCACCGGACGTAAGACCCCGAAATGCGAAGTTTCCGTAGTCGTCGGTCATTACTACACGATCGCCTTTTGTCTGTGTTTGCAGACGCACCGAAACATGCCGCT
>DATEXA010000214.1:0-5199 GCA_035257465.1 Pyrinomonadaceae bacterium
AATCGACGAATTCCTCTCTATCTAGTGGCTAGTGTGGTCCTCGTCCTGATCCTCGGCTTCGCGGCTTATCGTTTCTTTTCCGAGCGCGGCGCACACCGTAACCAAAATCAGATCGTCGCAGGAAATCGGGGCGGTTCCAACGAAAATCAGACGAGCGGAGGTGCGCAGATTTGCAACATCGAGTCGCGCCACGGCGCTGCGGACCTGACGGGCAAAGGACTGATGATGATTGACCCCGGCGGTAATCACGCTGCCGCGGTTCTCCAGTTCAACGAAGCCATTAGCGAATGCCCTGACTACGCCGACGCATATTTCTGGCGTGCGCAGTCGCTCGTCGCGCTTCAGCAGAACGAAAAAGCCATCGCAGACTTCAAGAAGGTTGTGGAGATAGCAAACGACGCGGACACCCGTCGGAAGGCGGAGAAGTTTATCGCAGATATCGAAGGCCTCCATCCCACGCCGACGACCCCGGTGGCCGAAAACGCGAACACAACCAACCCGAGTGGCTCGAACGCGAATGCGACAAACACTGGAGCATCGAACCTCAAACAGGGCACCAATCATCCCGAGATTGCCCGAGCACAGATCAACGAAATGTTTGCCTCCGACAGGTCAACCCGAATAGCTGCGACGACTCGGCTAATTATCGATAAGAAGCAGGACGCGGCGACTGTTCAGATGAGCATTAAGGCGGCTCTTGCGAATCCGGAGAATAAGAGCGGGGTAATCAACACCCTCGTCTATCTCGAAAATGTCGCACCGTCCATCTTGAAGGAAAACAGGAGTGAAATCGAAAAGCTCCTGGCGGTGGCGAAAGATAATGGTGCGCAAACAGCTGATCACATCAGGAAGGTGCAGGACCTACTCAACAACTGAATGTCAAAAACTGATTGTCGGATATTGTCAGGTTAACAGCCGAAGTTGGAGTCGGAGTTTTTTCCCGGCATACTTGACTAATGCGCACTGCCGTCTCTCCGTACCATCGTCATCGCTTCCCTGTCGAGATCATCAGTCATTCCGTTTGGTTGTACTTCCGCTTCGCTTTGAGCTTCCGCGATGTGGAAGAGATGCTGGCGGTGTCGTTCTCAGCTTCTTCAAAATAAACCCGTACTGCGCCTAGAGGCGGCAGTTCCTCGCCAGGTCGTCCCACCGCAATCACAGGACCAATTGAACCTAGTACCCTCGTGAGTGTTTCATCTGTTTGACCCACATCCAAGAGCACAGCGACTGGTTCTGATTTGTAGAACTCCCCGCAAGTAAATTATCGGTGAACGCCGTGCCTTCATGAGAGCTTTGGCCGACGCAAGCCTATACCGTTTCGCTCGCCTTCGTAGCACAAAGAAGAAAAGCAGGAAGAAGAAAATGGCCGGTAGAGTATCGTAAACCTCAAACACATTTAAGGACCTCTTACCAAGAAGAGAAACCAAATTCCACAGACTAATCACTGTATGAAACAAGAAGAGCCACGCCAGCAATTCGAGCACTGAGCTTCTTACAATGAAGTGATGAACTCTCGGACGCGTGTATTTGGCGAAGCTAGACAAAGGATTACTTTGCGTAAGAGACTCGCCCGGAATTTTGGTCATTTCGTGAGTGTGCGGCCAGATGATCGATGGATTGGATCAGAAATGTTGTAGATACGTTCTACTGCCGCAGGACTTAAGCCAATCAGTTTTCATTGATGTATTTGAGCGGCGAGTTGGCGATCAGTTGACGGAGTTTGTCAATCTGTTCCTGCGTGGAGTCTTTCATCCAATCGGGAATCTCCGGGTGGAGAGCCAACTCCGTCCTCGTCTGTTTGGATCGCTCTTGATTGGAACCACCGAACGGATTTGTCTCTTTACCCGCGAACGCTAAGGTAAATGCTGCCTGCAGTCTCGTTTGACTTTCTTCTTCATGGCCCAGTCCCAAATGTGCTTCGGCGATCGTAGCCATCACCCAATACCTATCAGCCGGTGGCAAGGCCTTACTTTCGTCCGTCTCGCTAGTCTTTAATAACTCCTGGCAAATCGATAGCACTTCTTTTCTAACGCGCTGTGCCTGTACAAAATCAGCGATAGCGTCAGCTCTGTTTGTCGCGTGCGCCGCTCTTACATTGAGCAGATAAGCGAAATTGATCCCGTTGTAGTAGTCGTTGCGAAGATAGAAGCCTCTCTCGTATGCCCGCACAGCTTCGTCCAGATCCGATTCATCCTGTCCAAGATCCCACAAACGTTTATGTATCGCACCCCACAGACCAAGTGTCTCAGTGTCGTTGGAAGTCTCTGGATTAAGAAGTTCAAGATAGCCCTTCGCTTCATGAAGAGCTTCTTTCGGTGATGGTTGTTGACTCTTGTAAGTCACAAGTGCGAGGCGTTGAATCACTGAAGGGTCTTCGACTCCGTTTGGATCTGCCTTGCGTTTTAACTCGCGTGCAGTTTGAAGAAGCGTTTTCGCTGCAAGAAAGTTTTTACTTGTCTGCGCCACATCAACCTGCTCCATCAAGACATGGTGGGTCGACAATCCCGGATCTGACGACACGCCGAGTGTGGCTCTGGCCATCGCCGCCTCTACCTCATCTGGCGGTGACTTGTGCAATCGAATTTTCGGTTCGCCCGTAGATGATGATGGGGTCGAAGTATCGGCATCCTGCAAACACGGAGGTTTGAGCTTCAACAGTGAATAAACCGGACTGTCATCATGTGGTGGAGTGTTTTTGAGGATTATATCAATCGCATCAGTGAGTTCCTTTCGGAATCTCATGACCTCGTCAAACCCAATGTCTTCTCCCAGATGGTGATACTGCCTGACGATCACATGATTAACATCAAAGGGGAACGCCTTGATTCCGTCCTCCGCGATTACAATTGTGGTGAACGGCTTCAGTGCGTGGCGAACGCCCAGTTCGTAAAAAGCATTCTTATTCGAGGTAGACAGATCCGCAACTACGACATCCGCCTGTAATAGTTGCTCGTACATCGGAATATCGATCAATCCCGAATGGACGATCTCATCAGCGCGAACGCACTTCAGTTTAGCCGCTTCGACTGCGGGCTTGATAATGTTGCGATAAGACTTGTCCAGGTCCAAAGTGCGTCCCGATTCAAAATCTGTCTTCTTGCCGAAACCCATCACTACGAAGCAAGTTCCTCTAAGGTCGTTCAACTTTTCGGACATAAACGCCTCCCTACACTAATATGAAATAAAAGTCGTTTGCTATACTGCTGCTGAGGGGAGTGGAAGACATGGACCTACCAGATATCGAAGCTGTTGCTGAAAAAGTTCACGACGCCTGGATGCAGTCGAAACAAAAGCAAGGTGTAACTAATCGCAAGAGTGAATCGGGCGAGGAGTTAATGGTTCCTTACAGCGACTTATCCGAACAAGCAAAGGAATTAGATCGCGGTTCAGTTAGAGCCGTATATGCTGCGATTGAAGAAGTCTCTCGCTCCGGAGGCAACAAATAATCTCAAGAAGAAAGCGGACGTCGTCGAATGTGCCAATCACCCCTCGCCTAATGGCGTTGCCATTTCGGTAACGCAAAAACTAACCAAACCAAGGTCACTATACACACTTGCCGGGTAATGCAAGGGCCCTAGTTCTCCTTGTTGTCGTCTGAAATATTGGTTAGGGAAATTATCGAGCGCATACTTTCTTGATGCATCCTCCCGACTCACCGTTGTAAATAGCAACGACGATATCGGCCAGCTTTGCTTCATCCAAGCAGCGTTCCCTCCACGTCTCATCCATCGCTCAACTGGCACTGTCCTCATTAATCCAAAAGTCGAAAAGCTGATTTTGCTTGGGCCATAAAACCAGCGACTCAATACTCTTCTTCAGGTCGATACGGACCTCGGACAGCAGGGCCGTCTTTCCCAGGTAGAAAAATGTTGGTTTTCCAACGACTGGAGATCATGACTCTGATTTTTTCTGATTTAGCCATTGTGCAATTACGACTTTCCCTTTTGCTCGAGCACTTTCATACTGCTTAGTTTCAGGAACCGTTTGTCAAAGATATACAGGTGCACAACTGCGGCGACGAAACCGATTGTGCTCATCAGCGTCGCCAGGACGACACGTCGCAGCGTGTCTTTCCAACGCACCCACCTGACTATGTTTCGAGCCAGAACGTCTCCGAACAGCGACGCAAAAATTGCCAGCAGCAGGTAGCCGCTGAACAATGAACAAGCGGTAAGCACAATTTGTTTTAGTGTGATGTTGGGCAGCAAGTCGGCCAGAGATCTGAACCATGCTGAAAGCCAGTTCAAACCTTGGGAACCCACTCTGGACACGGCGTCGGGTAGCGGGGTTAGCCACCAGTTGTAAAGTGCGAGACCGATAAGTAAAGTAACTACCAGCAATACAACTTTCAATAAGTATTTCAACCACGGATCGATCTGCCAGACCTTGAACGCAAGACTTCCGCCTGCAGTCAGTAACTTCTTAAGGTACGCGTACTGTTCACCCGAACCTTTCATGCACTCCTCTATTTTCAAAAACGGCCATGGCTCACTCGCTATGGGACTGTTGAAGCCCTCGACACAATCCTGAAACCTGAATTGATATTCAGTCATCCGATAAGCGCTAGTCATTAGCGCATACGCTTCGGCGTCTGAGAATGAGTCCAGATCGGTGCGGATTCCCGAGAGTAATTCCTGGATCTCTTTGGCGATACCATAACTCGTCAATGGACCACGACGAGATGCGGGACGTGCATCGTCTGAAGCTTCGTAAGGGTCAAGACACTCGATCCAGTCAATCGGATCGACATCCAAGTCACTTTTTAGGTGAACAAACATGAAACCTCGCAAGAGTCCCGATCGACGACGGCCTTTGAGATCGTGGTACTCGACCTCGCGAATCCGCGCCTGGAAGATCGAATTTGTTCTCAGCAATACACCGAATATTCCGCGACTCGTAGCCGCCTGAGACTCCATCTGACCACTTGCATCGCTTACGAGTACTACTTTGCAATCCTGCTCGAGCAAACTCGAAATTCCCTGGTTATCGCAAACGCCGCCATCAACCAGTCGAACGATTCGTTCAGGATACAAGTGGTCCAACGTTAATGGCTCGAAGATACCAGGTACCGCGGCCGAAGCTCCTACTGCCTTGCCAAGCCTGATCTGTTTGTGAGCGGGGGGAGCATCAGCGTAGTACATACGGCGTAACCGGTCGTTGCCGTCGATTTCGCTATCGATCGCCGCTGGCGCTTCGCCC
>DATEXA010000215.1:0-6914 GCA_035257465.1 Pyrinomonadaceae bacterium
GGTCAGCGCGGAAAACTCCTGCCGTATCGAGTCGACCCTGCGCAACACAACCACGCCCTTCCTTGAATAGATCTGGAAGAATGCCTTTGTAAACAACCGGCACGTTCGCTGCCGTATCGGTAACAATAAAGCGAACTGTCAGTCCATCGTTGTCGCGTTGCAAAGTGCCGTTCTGCACTAGGCCTCCTACGCGAAATGTTCGGTTCACCGGCGCTTCCTTCGCAGCTACTTGAGTCGGACTAAAAAAGAAGACGAGATTATTTCTAAAAGCACTGGCCACCAGATACGTTGCGATGCCCAGGCCCGCAAGCCCAGCGATAATAAAGGCGATACGTCTATGACGTCGTTTCATTAGCATTCCCTCTCAAAACTTGCCGGGAAGTCTTTTCCTGCGCTTGAGCTTTCTTACGATAACTCAAACTCACCAACTCCCAAACTATCGCGAACAGACTAAAGAGATAAGCGCCCCAAACATAAAAGCCGTAGCCACCCATTGAAAGATCCGGCCAATTCATACGGTCACCTCCGCAAAGCGCGTCGCATTTTGCTCTCGCTCCAGAATAATGCACCGCACACGAATTAGCACCACGGCAACCGAGTATAACCAGCAGGCGGCAAGCATTATCAACATTGACCACAACATTGATCCGCTTATGCTCGGTTTACCGAGAAGTCGAAGTGTCGCCCCCTGATGTAGTGTGTTCCACCACTGCACAGAGAAGTAGATGATTGGCACATTGATCACACCCACGAGTGCCAATACCGCACCGGCGCGGTCCGCTCGACGAGGATCCTCGATTGATGACTGCAATGAGATGAAACCGATGTACAAGAACATCAGGATCAGCGTGGAGGTCATCCGCGCATCCCAGACCCACCACGTGCCCCACGTCGGTTTACCCCAAAATGCTCCGGTGACCAGCGAAAGGAAAGTAAACATTGCACCCGTAATTGAGATGGACGAAGCCATCATCGATGCAAGCCGTGCGTTGAAAGCCCAACCGATACCTGCGTAGAAGGCCATTAAGACGTAAAGAAACATTCCCAACCACGCAGCGGGAACGTGAATGAACATGATGCGGTAAGCATCGCCCTGCTGGAAATCTGGTGGCGCGATGAAGAAGCCAACAAAAAGACCCACACCGAAGAGTATTGCCGCTGGTGTTGCAAACCACGGGATTAGTTTTCCGGCGAGAGGATAGAAGTTGGATGGCGAAGCGTATTTGTAGAGGTTCATTGTTTTGTTTGGTCTTGGGGCTCTGGTCTTAGGGCTTTGTACGTTGGTCTTTGTACTTTAGATCTTTGTTGCCTTTTGATAACGAACTGACCTCAATCTCAATCCTCGAGAACAAAGAACAAAGCTCAAAGATCAGAGTTCAAAAACCGAAAACCAAAGACCGAAGACCTTCACTCAATAGAGATTTTCAATGCCGCAGCCGTTGCCCAAGGAGCAAAGACTATCGACAGCACCGAAATCGCGCCGAGCAGGTAAAGGTGCGATGCAGAAGGCTGTCCGATGATGTTTGCTTCTACTGCACCGGCGCCGAAAATCAAAACCGGAATGTAAAGCGGCAACACCAGGATAGAAATTAAAACGCTGCTGCTACGTAATCCCAGTGTCAGCGCGGCTCCAATCGATCCCATCAGACTCAGCACCGGCGTGCCAAGAACAAGGCTTAATACAAGAATTAAGAGTGCCTCATTTGAAAGACCAAACTGAGCACCTAGCAATGGTGCTATACAAACTAGCGGAAGCTCTGACGTCACCCACTGCGCCGCGACCTTGCCCATTACAACCAAATACAAAGGTTGTGGTGTCAGCAGTAACTGTTCGAGCGTTCCGTCCTGGTAGTCATTTGCAAACAGCCTGCCGAGCGAGAGCATCGATGCCAACAACGCTGCCACCCACACCACACCGGGCGCAATCGACTTCAGTAATTCTGTCTCAGGACCAATGCCGAGTGGGAACAGGCTGACAACGATCACGAAGAAGAATAACGTTGACAGGGCATCGGCTCGGCGACGCCACGCCAGAATCAGATCGCGCCAAACGATCCAGCGCAACATCGATAAACTCGAAGGTGCGTTCACGTTGCCAATTCAAGGCGTCGGGTTTGACTGCTGATCAGTTGCAGATCCTGATGTGTTGCGACAACAGCTATTCCTCCGCCAGATAAATGCTCCTCTATCAAAGATCTCACCAGCGAGATTGCTGCTTTGTCGAGAGATGTCAGAATCTCATCCAGCAACCAGAGTTTTGTGTTGCAAACAAGCAGGCGTGAGAGCGACACCCTTCGTCTCTGGCCTTCTGACAACATGCGAGCCGGCAACGAATCTCTTCCAGCCAGCCCGATTTTCTCCAAGGCCTGCTGTGCTATTTTCTTGTCAATATCTATTCCGCTCAGACCAGCCGCAACGCATAAATTTTCGCTGGCCGTAAGCTCGTCTTTCACACCTGGACGATGTCCGAAGTAGGTCATGTGGGTGGAATATTCCTCACCCAATGAGTGAATATTCGCGCCTTGCCAAAAAACTTGCCCCTCAGCCGGGCTCAGCAGGCCACACAGAATTCTAAGTAAGCTGGTTTTTCCGCTACCGTTTGCTCCGGTGACTTGTAACCAATCACCGGGCGTCAATGAAAAGTTAACGTCGCTAAAGATTCTGCGATCGCCGCGGACGCATCCGAGGTTTTTGACTTCGAGAATGGTCGCCGATCCTCCGATCCAAGTCGTTTGGTTTCATTGTAGTGAAGTTTTCTGGGAAAAGCATTTGGGAAGCGTGACTGCTAGCCGCGAGGCCTTGCTTCGATCGGACCGCTGGCTCTTTGCCACTCGAGCCATCCGCCTTTTAGAACGCGCACATTCGTGAAGCCACTTTCCATCAGAAGTTGCGCCGCTTTGATACTTGCTTCATCACTTGGGCAGGAGCAGTACGTCACGACTTGTCGATCCTTGGGAACTTCCTTGAGTGGAGGGAATCCGAGTCGATACTTGAGTTTTCTGACGCTGACGTGGATCGCACCCTTAATCTTTGCATCGCTGCTCGCGTAACTTTCCGGATTGCGGACATCCAGAATAACCACTGGTTCGTTTGCGCTTACTTTCGTTTTGAGCTCCTCGACAGTCATTAGTTTGACTGCCGCCGATAATTGCTTTTCATCGTTAGCGCTAATCGTGGAGGAAATTGAAAGGGTGATTAGCGCGACAACAAGGTAGGTCCAGGAATGTTTGCGCATGATGTCGATCGTCTCCTCTTGTTCGCGGGTAAAGTGTCTCTCAAAAGTGTTTTCACTGCGTCGGGTGCTGTCATGAATTGCCAGGTTGGCAGGCGGGGACGCCTGCGGTCCCAGCAATTAACGTCCACCGTGGATCATCGCGGTATCGATTTTGGATTGTTTGAAAGTCTTCGGGTCATACCAGGCGTAGTTCGCGTTAGCGTAGTAGAGGTAACCATTATTCCCGCGAAGCGTTTGTGCAATTAAGTCACCTTGTGGACGAGGCAGCCTCTTGCCACTATTGGCCTTCAAGAACTCCTGAGTAGTTTTCACACAGATATTCGAGCCCACGGCGTTCTTGAGCAGAAATGTTTGGGTTGCTTGTGAATCACGCCAGTCGTTATCACCGTAGCCGTGAATGATCGCGAGCAGAACGTCACCCTCTTCAACACTCACAGCCGCACGTTCAGGAGAGAAGGGATCTCGCAACAGCCAGGCGGGATACTGCTCATTCAAATCAGCAATTTTGTTGGGAGCGGGTTTCAATACGACCGCGAGGTCTTCTGAAGCGTCACCGTTGAAGTCTCCAGTGAAGAAACCAGGGTTAGCTGATCCATCGATAACGGCGTCGTCTTTAAATACCCGGTGAACGGCCTCTTGAACTTCCGGGAGTTTTGGCGCGACGAGATTAGGCATCTTGATCTGAGGCGCGACAGGGGAAGGTTGGTAAGTGGGTGGGGCTTCTACTAACGCGTTGTTCGATTTTGAGCAACCACTCACCAACGTACAAAGAAATACGATTGAGGTGAGAATAAAGAAAAGAAGCACTTGATGCTTGTTTATGGACATTTTGATCCTCGGTAACTTGTTGGAAAGGTCCTTTGAAATCAGTTCGGTTTTTCAGATCTTCTGCTTTTTTAATCCGAAGCTCGCCGGTTCCTGCGACGGCGAGCTTCGGGAAGTGCTCCGTCATTATTTCACCATTGGGTGAAAGTCACAGCGAAAGCACAAAGGCAATTAGATCCGATCGCTGCCCCGCTGTCAGGGAGTTGAAGTTATTCCTGGCCGCTGTTGCCTGACCGCCGTGCAGTTGGATGGAATCGGAAATAGTGATGTTGAGACCTTCGTGCATGAATCTATTTCGTGCACGAATTCCCCAGAGGGGGGCAGTCCGCATTTGGTTCGCAGAGCTCTGACCGGCGTTTTGAACAATGCCATCGCCGGTGCCGATGTTGTGCAGTGCGAAGTCGCTAAACGGGTGAATGATTTTGTTTCCGAGAGCTGTCGGCACTGTGAACGCTCCACCATTGATGGCTGTCCCTGGTGCCGCAGTAATGAAGGTGCGCGTATGACAAACGGCGCAGCCAACCGAGTTAAAGAGTGCATCACCTCTTTGGGCTGCGGCTGGAATTGGATCCTGTCTCCCTGGTGCTCTGGTCGCAGCCATGAAGTCAGCAAAGGCCAATACATCTCCACCATCATCCTCCGGATCCGCTACGGGATCGAAAGCAGATGGGAAGGTTACGTTGATAACGCCGTCGGCAGTACTTGCCGGATTCTCGCTGGTTCCGGCGGCCGGGTCTGACGAGCTTCTTCCGTTAGATCCGTCAAACTTGTTGGTGATACCCATCTCGTTCAAATACGCGTCTCCGGCGAAGGAAAGCAGACTGGCTTGTTGCGCTTTCCAGCCGAAGCGTCCAACTCGTAGAGCATTGTTTGCTTCCACGACTGGCACGGTGGTTAGCGTTCCTCTTTGTCCTGCGGGTTGGTTGGCGACGTTGTTCTGAAGGGTTGAGTTGCCTATACACTCGACAAAACCATCACCGAGTGTACTTGTTGTGATACGAAACGCTTTCACAGTTTCGGCTGTGGAGATGTGTTCCACGATGTCCGAATCTGTTCCGCGAGCATGGATAAGTTGTCCGCCTGGAGCGTCGACGAATTGACCATTTACGAGGTGCCCAGCGCGAAACTCCATAGTTTGGCTGAATGCGCCGACGTCGACTGATTGGTGACATTCGACACAACCTACGTCGTTGTACGTTGGTCCTAAACCATCATCGACTGTTTCACGTTCACTAAAGATAAATTTGTTGTCTTCAAACCTGCCGTTACCTCGGGCAGTTGGTGGTACTGGATCTGCTACGCACTCATTGATTGGAGTGCCTCGCGCTCCAAAGTTGTTGAATAGATCATCCGTCTTGGCGTCCATGTCGGTTGTGAGGGCTTCAGTTGCGCCCTGGCCTTCGACGGTTCCCGGCATGCTTAGTGGCAATGCGAGCGCCGCCGCAAATAGGAGTAAAGCTAAGATCTGGAGAGTTGTTCTCAAGTTTCACCTCCTCGAAAAGTGGGTAGACGAGTTCCTCCACAAAACCGACAGAGTTCACCTTGCGGCGAACGAACGGTTTTGCTTTAGAGAGAGTTTGCGACCCTGCTTGCTCTAGATCGGTGTCGGTGTTTGCGAGGCAAAGTTCCAGTCCGGGGGTCGACTAGAGTGAGTCCTCTCACTTAACAAGAAGACTAAGTGGACTTAGTCGTGAGAGAGAGCAAGAAGCAAAGTGCTTAATGCGAAAATTCAGTTGACTGGGCTGGTTTATTTTTTATAGGTCGGGAGTGGCCGCACTCTAGTTCATCGATTAGTACGTGTCAAGAAAATTTTTGGACAGTTGTTGCGAGAATTTGGAACCGGAAATCCGTAATGTGTCAACTTGCTCGCTTGCTGCTTTTCAGCTAAAAGACTCAGTCGTACATGCCTCCACGAGTTCAACTCAAACACAAGCGATCAGTTCCTCCGGGCGACGCACGCAAAAGACTGTCTCGGGTTGCACCTTATCCGTTCTCTGCAATCGTAGGGCAGGACGAAATGAAGCTCTCGTTGATTCTTAGCGTCATCGATCCGCAGATTGGTGGCGTTTTGATCATGGGACACCGGGGAACAGGAAAATCAACTGCTGTTCGAGCGCTGGCAGATCTATTGCCGGAGATCACAGTAGTAGTGAACTGTCCTTATGGTTGCGATCCTGAGGACGTGAGGAATCTTTGTGATAACTGCGCAAACGCAGATAACCTGGAGAAAACAAGTCGACCAGTTTCAGTTGTAGATCTTCCGCTGGGAGCGACAGAGGATCGTGTGTGCGGGACGATTGATATCGAAAGGGCCCTCCGCGAAGGTAAAAAGCGATTTGAGCCCGGGCTACTCGCCCGAGCGAATCGCGGCTTTCTCTATATCGACGAGGTAAACCTGCTTGACGATCACCTGGTTGACATCTTGTTGGACGTGGCAGCGTCGGGATGGAATAAGGTAGAGCGCGAAAGTGTTTCCATCGAACATCCGGCTAGCTTCGTGCTGATCGGTTCGGGGAACCCGGAAGAAGGCGAACTAAGGCCACAGTTGTTGGACCGTTTTGGCCTCCACGCCGAAGTGAAGACCGAAAGCTATCTTGCGAATCGCGTTGCCATAGTAGAGCGACGCGAGGCCTACGATCGGGATCCAACAGTCTTTAATCGTGCATTTGAAAATCAGCAGAGACAACTGAGCAGGAAGATCGCGAGAGCTCGTGGGGCATTGGCAGACGTCAGGATCGATCGAGAGCTGTTAACGAGAATCGTGCAGTTTTGTGCCGAGTTGAAGGTGGATGGTCATCGCGGTGAGCTGACCATCATGCGTGCGGCTCGTGCCCTGACTGCATTCGAGGGCGGA
>DATEXA010000216.1:0-6509 GCA_035257465.1 Pyrinomonadaceae bacterium
CTGGCTGAGGTATTCGAACACTTGGCGCGAATTCGTATGGAAGATGTGCGGGCCGTAACGATGGACCAGGAGCCCGGCATCGTCGCAATGATCGTAGGCGTTGCCGGCGATGTGCGGGCGCCGTTCGACCATTAGCACTCGGCGCCCAGACCCGCGAGCGAGCCGCTCGGCGAGGACGCTGCCAGCGAAGCCGGCGCCAACGATGATGTAGTCAAACATTCGAGAATGTGTTCTCCTGAGCGAATGGTCAGTATCGCATGAATTCTTCTGCGCCCCAGCTGTAGTTACCAAAAACTCGATCCGAACACATGGACGTGAATGCCAAACGTTCAAAGCACCTAGGCGGTCTTCTCTGTTATCACCTGTCCCGGTATTGTCAACTCAACTCAAGAAGAAACAAGAATAGGGAATCAGACAAGATGAATTGCCGTTCGTCATCTAGTCAATTAACTAATCGCCTTGATCGATCAAAAACGAAGACGTCGCATGGTCAGATTGAATTTTCGGGATGGACAGCTTATCGACAGTTACTCTTTTTTAAAGAGTGTCCACTTCCACGTGACGCCTTCCTGATTAGTGCCATCACCCTTCATCACATTTCCGTCAAGTGTCCCCTGCAACACTGAATATGAATTGCCGATAACTATCTGGACATTGTTGCCGGATTGTTTCCAGGTTCCTTTAACCGTGCGCGGCGCGGTCACGCCGTTCTGAAGAATACTTATGATGTACTCAAGCTTTCCTTCTTTGAGGAACTTCATAATGTACTCCCCCGATTCAGGGCTGCTGCCTGTCCAGGATGTATCCTCGAGCGAATCACGCGCCTTAAACTCAACGCCAGGATCGCGACTCAAACTATCTGGTTTCATTCCTGTGGCGACATCAGTTGTGTCGGTCTGTTGCGCTACTGCTTTTGGATCGGGCACTGAAAGCACCAGTTCATCGGCGCGATAGCCTTCGATGACCGCAAACGGTTTCTGGTCTTTACCAGCTCCTAAATCCTGTAATACTCGCTTAGGCACTCGCTCTTGCAAATACTTTACCAATCCCGCCAGCGTTACTTCCCCTCTTTCGTTGGCCGCACCACCTCGCAAAGCTTCCACCAAAATCCATGTGAAATATCCTTGCTTCTTTTCTCTATATTCGTAAGCCCGATGCCCGACCTCGGTCGCATAAAGAGTGGCGAATGCCTGCACTTCACGATTTCGCACATCAAAGTTGAAGCCGCGCGTGTAGGCGGCTGTCAAAGGATTGTCAGCGTTTGCTCTGCCCACTGGATCGTTTCGGCACGCGTCGAGGATAAGTAATACCTGCGTCACACCGATCTTTTTGATTCTATCTTTGATTTGTGAGACGTTGATCGCCGTCTGTTCGAGCAAGTCAACGTCGTTGCTGACTTGTGAATCCGAAGGAAGCAAAAACGCCTGCCCGCTACGTTCGATACCGTGTCCAGCAAACGAGAGAAGCAACAAACCATCCTGCGGAATCACCGCAGCCATATTGGAAAGACGTCGGAGAATATTGCCGCGCGTAGGTTGTCGTTCGGCCGGTTCATCCGAAGCCAGAAGCGTCACCTGCTCACTGGGAAATCCGGCATATTGAACCAAGGCTTTGGCAAGCGCCTTCGCATCATTACTCGCGCCGCCGAGCGTTGTGATCTGCGTGTCGGCGTATTGGTCGACACCAATCACGATGGCATACCGCTTCGATTTTGCCGGCAGAACGTTGACCGGCTTCTCTGATATGACTAATCCACGTCCATTCGCTTGAGCCCTGGAGTTAATTGCGCCAAAGGGCACGAATAGCCCGGCTAATAGAATTGATAACCACGTCGCTCTCGTAGATCTTGTCTTCATAATCACCTCAGCTGACAGACTAATGGCTGTTATTCTACCTCCGGAAAAGCGAATTGATGTTATAAGCTGCTCGCTAAGACAAGATAACTTCAAAAATGTCCAAAGCCAGTACAGCCGAACATAAGCGCTTGGACCAGTCGCGGCAGCGCACACAACACTGGAAGCGGTGGGGTCCGTATGTTAGCGAGCGCGCGTGGGGAACGGTGCGCGAAGATTACAGTGCCAACGGCACGGCTTGGGACTATTTCCCTCACGATCACGCGCGGTCGCGAGCTTATCGCTGGAGCGAGGACGGACTCGCCAGCATTTGTGATCGCCACCAAATGATTTGTTTCTCGGTGGCCTTATGGAATGGCTGCGATCCCTTTCTCAAAGAGCGCGCTTTTGGTTTAACTGGAAGTGAAGGAAATCACGGCGAGGACGTCAAGGAATACTTCTACTACCTTGATTCGACACCGACACACTCCTACATGAAATATTTGTATAAGTATCCTCAGGCCGCCTTTCCCTATTCAAAACTTGTCGAAGAAAACCGCGGTCGCGGTCGCGATGCACCGGAGTTTGATCTAATCGACACGGGAGTCTTCGAGCACGATCGCTACTTCGATATTTTTGTTGAGTATGCGAAGACTGAACCTGAAGACATTCTAATCAAGATCGCAGCTATCAACCGTGGACCAGAAGCAGCGCGCCTCAATCTTGTGCCGACCATCTGGTTTCGCAATCGCTGGAGTTGGGGCGATAACAACGATCCGAAGCCGAGTCTGAGAAGAGGAGAAACAACCGGCGTCACGGCAATCGAACTGAAGCATTTTGATTACGGTCAGCGTTACCTCTTCTGCGAGGGTTCGCCAGAGTTGCTTTTTACCGAAAACGAGACGAATAACGAACGTCTCTTTAACGCGCCTAACGGGTCGCCTTACGTCAAAGACGGCATCAACGAGTACATCCTGCACGGTAATAAGCAGGCTGTAAATCCCTCACAATCAGGAACGAAAGGCGTCGCGAACTATTCGCTGGTCCTTGAGGCAGGCGATACCGCGACCATTCGCTTGCGATTCACAACGAAAGCGCCGTCGATGGAACCGTCATTCAGTCCATTCGATAACTTCGACCAAATCTTTGCTGACCGTATCCGCGAAGCAGATGAGTTCTACCAAACTGTGATTCCTGAGAATCTTTCCGAGGACACGCGATTAGTGATGCGGCAGGCTTTGGCCGGTCTCCTTTGGTCAAAGCAGTATTACCACTACATAGTTGAGAAGTGGCTCTACGGTGACCCGAAGACTCCCCCGCCGTCAGCCGAACGACAAACTGGTCGCAACCGCGACTGGAAACACCTCTACAACTCAGATGTTATCTCCATGCCCGACAAGTGGGAATATCCGTGGTACGCCAGCTGGGATCTGGCATTTCACTGCGTCTCGCTCGCCCTGGTTGATTACGACTTTGCGAAAGAGCAACTCGTCCTGTTTCTTCGCGAGTGGTACATGCATCCGAATGGCCAACTTCCGGCCTATGAATGGGCGCTGGGCGATGTTAATCCGCCCGTCCACGCGTGGGCTGCGTGGCGAGTTTACAAGATTGAGCAGAAGACTAGCGGCAAATCCGATCGCAAATTCCTTGAGCGTGTCTTTCATAAGCTTATGTTGAATTTCACCTGGTGGGTGAATCGCAAAGACGCGGAAGGCAACAACATTTTTGAAGGTGGATTTCTCGGACTCGATAACATCGGCCTATTTGATCGCGGTCGGCCACTTCCTGGAGGTGGACATCTCGAGCAATCAGATGGAACTAGTTGGATGGCGATGTACACCTTGAATCTACTGACAATCGCACTGGAGTTAGCCCGTGAAGATCCTGCTTATGAAGACCTCGCAAGTAAGTTTTGGGAGCACTTCATCCACATCGCGAACGCGATGAACAATATTAGTTCCGAGAACATAGGACTTTGGGATCAGCAGGATGGGTTCTACTACGATGTTTTACATCTCTCTGGTGGCTACTTGCCTCTGCGAGTGCGCTCAATCGTAGGGCTAATTCCTCTTTTTGCCGTGCTGACGGTTGAGTCAAATGTTCTTGAATCTTTTCCTGACTTCAAGCGCAGGCTGGAATGGTTCGTTAACAACCGACCCGATCTAACGGAAGACATCGCCACGATGCGAACACCGGGCATACAAGGCCGCAAACTTGTGGGTCTAGTGCGCTCGAACCGTTTACGTTCGATGCTCAGGTACATGCTAGACGAACAAGAGTTTCTCTCGCCGTATGGCATTCGCTCAGTATCCCGATTCCATGAAAGCCATCCTTATGTCCTGGGAGTCAATGGGGAAGAGTATTCAGTGGCGTATGAGCCGGCTGAATCGACAACTTCGTTGTTTGGCGGTAATTCGAATTGGCGCGGTCCAATCTGGTTTCCTATTAACTATCTAATCATCGAATCGCTCCAAAGGTTCCACGAGTACTACGGAGACGATTTCAAAATCGAATGCCCGACCGGTTCAGGTCAGCTTATGAATCTAGGGCAAGTTGCGGGGGAAGTCGCGCAAAGGCTTTCGCGAATCTTTCTGCGGCGCGAGGACGGAACGCGACCAATGTTCGGCGACATTCAAAAGTTTCAACGCGATCCACACTGGCGAAACGCTCTTCTCTTCCACGAATATTTCAACGGCGATACGGGTGCAGGTCTGGGCGCCAGCCATCAAACAGGTTGGACAGCTCTCGTGGCAAACCTTTTGTGCCGGAAGGCCGAATAAACAGTTTCTGGGTATTATCAACTTAACGAATAATTTCGCTGATCCCACCACCGCAGGTTGGGTAAGCGTGCCTCCTCAGTGCTACCAATGGTAGCCTTTTCCATAGGTTTTCACTTAAGTTGACAGTGCCCACTAGAAATATAGTGGGCCAAACTGAGTTTCTTCATCGCGTGGCTCAATTCGCGTTAAGTCGGTGTTCTGAAGGGCCACGATGGTCCAGTTAGTGTTGGTCTGGATAACTACGCACGTAATGATGCCCCCGATGCTTTTGTCTTCAACACTCATCCAGCGAAACGTACCTATCGCCACGTCACCGTAAACGCGTATCGACGGCTCCTCTGCAACCGAGACAGTCTGGCCCGCTCCAACGCAAAGGTCTCCTATCGCGCGACGGCCTTTTAAGCATCGGCCGTTGCCGTCGATATAGTGCGCATCCTCACTGAACAAATTTGCGAACTGAGTTGCATCTCTTCGATTCCATGCGTCCACCAGGGACTGAATCACTTGTGTAACAACTGATTGAGTGTCGTTTACATTCATGCGCGAAATCTATTCAAGTAAGCCCGAGCTCGTTGCGGTTTAGGCGGAATTTGAACAATCCCCACTCTCTCGCCAGTGCTATTTTTCGTCCAGATTCACACTCTTTATCGGGAGGTCCCAATGGGCCAGCAATATTTCGAATCGCCGTTGCTCCTCGCGCTTAAACGTATCCTGGTCGGGATAGAGCTGCCTGAGGATCTGATCATCACCTGTATTGTCATTCGCGACTTGCACACTCTTCCATACAATCCTGACGCGGTAATCCCAACGTCCATCCTCCGTGGTGTGATAGATTGGCGATTCTGCGGTCACCTGAATAATTTTTCCAGACTCTGCGAGCTTCTTCAGAAAAGGATAGTGGTTCTTCTTGAACAAGCGGATGAATTCATCTGCATAACCCCATTTAGCCTTGTAGTAATACTCAACTGAGTAAGGCTTGTCGGTCGCCGCAGACTGAGCATGAACAACAGTGTGGAGTGTCAGACACAACATAGAGGCAGCTACAGCGGACAAGATGTTTGTCCTTGGTAAAGCGATTCGCAATGTCATCGAAATGTTCCTCGCGTCTCTTGGCGAACTTATTTGAATAAATGAAAAGCATTCCCTCCCGGTTCTAGTCTCAGTCCAACCTCAGATCTCCTTCCTTCACACACGCCGCTCAACGAAGGATTAGTTGGACCACCATCGCGGAATCCATCTGTCGACTGTGTTCGAGTATTTTTCATATGATTCGCCAAACTGGCGTCGAAGGGTGGGCTCCTCGTAAAACACGACAAATAAATACGCTAAAACCATGAAAATTCCAGCTTCAGTCATAATCGCCGTCGATAGGAATAATATGGCCTCACCAATCAGTATGGTCACGACCGACACATACATCGGGTTCCGAACATATTTATAGAGACCTCGAACAACCAGATGTTTAGGCGCATCAATTGGCGCCAACGTTCCATGTCCCTCCGAAAAGAACTGCCAGATGCACCAAAGTAATCCAGAAGAACCGATCACTATTAAAGGAGCGCCGAAATATCGAAAAGAGTAGCTGTTTTGGAAAACACCAACGTTGCTGGACGAAATAATCCAGTAGGGTATTAACACGGTGACCATTCCAGGTAGTAGGAATGTGAAGAACAGGCTACGAAGTAAGAGCATGTTGCGTTACTTGCTCTTGTACTAACGCATAAGGCTTCCCTCAACTAGGGTGTGTCCTGACGCCCCTTTAAGGTTGCCTCGATGCCTGGATCAGCTCCACGATCTCTCCCCGAACCAGCATACGCTGCTCGGCTTGGTGGGAAAAAATGGTCTTGCCGTCCACCACCACGTCCAGTACACCCCGCCCGGCTGAGCTTATCTTGGG
>DATEXA010000217.1:0-7120 GCA_035257465.1 Pyrinomonadaceae bacterium
TGTCGTTGACGATGAGAAGATGATTCGCTGGTCGCTCGGCGAAGCGCTGCGAGGCTGGGGTTATGAGCCCATTCAGGCTGAAACCGCGAGTGCTGGGCTGTCTGCATTTGATGCCGATCAACCGGCTGCAATTCTTCTCGATATCAATCTACCGGACGGCTCCGGGTTGGAAGTGTTACGACAGATTAGACACCGCCAAGCAGACGCAGTCGTCATCATGATCACTGCTAACGTTTTGGTGGATGAGACGATTGCTGCACTTCGTGGCGGTGCTTACGACTTTATTGGCAAGCCGATCAATCTTGAGGAATTGCAGGTTGCGATTAGAAACGGGATTGAAACCAATCGGTTACGCAAGGAGGTCAATCTATATCGACGCGAACGTGCACAACAGTTTAGTTTCGCCCAGATCGTCGGCGAATCGCCGACAATGCGGGAGATGTTGGCCCTTGCTCACAAAGTGGCTGAGAGTGAAGTGTCTTCCGTGTTGCTTCAGGGAGAATCCGGAACCGGAAAAGACTTGATTGCCAAGGCGATTCATTATCACTCGTCGAGGGGAGACAATCCGTTTATCGCAATCAATTGTGCGGCGTTACCGAGCACCTTAATCGAAAGCGAACTCTTCGGCTATGAGAAGGGTGCATTTACTGATGCCAAGGCACGCAAGGAAGGACTATTTGAGCAAGCAGAAGCTGGAACTCTGTTCCTTGATGAAATTGGCGAACTCGAACTAAGCCTGCAGGCGAAACTTTTACGCGTGTTGGAAGAAGGATCGTTTCGACGTGTCGGCGGTCTCAAAGACTTGCCATTGGATGTACGCGTCATCGCAGCTTCGAATCGCGACCTGAAAACTGAAGGTGAGGCAGGTCGTTTTCGGGCCGATCTTTTTTATCGGTTGTCTGTGATTCAAATCGACATTCCGCCATTAAGAGATCGCGGTGAAGATATCCGAGTACTGGCGGAGCATTACATTGACAGCTTCAGAAGTCGCCTGCGAAAGCAGATTGACAGCATCTCACCGGAGGCACTCGCGGCATTTGCCCATTACCATTGGCCTGGCAACGTTCGTGAACTGCGTAACGTAATTGAGCGGGCCATAATTCTGGAAGACGGCAATGAGATTACTATGAAATATCTGCCACGGGCACTCATTGCTGATCTGGGAATGAGTTCTGAAACGAAAAATAATCATCATGCAGATGAACCCGTGCGGCTGCCGGCGAGCGGCTTATCGCTAGAGGACGTTGAGATGTCTCTTGTACGGCAGGCTCTCGAACGAAGTGGCGGTAATCAAACCAAGGCGGCCGAGCTGTTGGCCATTTCACGCGACCAGCTTCGTTATCGTATGAAGAAACTGGAGGAGGAGGCAGCGATTGCCTCTGACCCCGCCAATTAGAATTGACCACACATCTTCATGATTAAAGAATCCTTGTGCGAAAGTGAAACCCACTCAAACAAGCAATCCACCCACCGAAGACATCCTTGAACAGTCGCTAAAAGAACTAGCCGACATTAAGTTTGCCCTGGATCAGTCGACCATCGTTGCCATAACCGATCAGCGTGGCATCATCAACTACGTTAACGACGAGTTTTGTCGCATTTCGAAATACTCACGTTCCGAATTGCTGGGACAGGATCACCGAATCATTAACTCCGGCTTTCATCCAAAGGACTTTATTCGCGAACTGTGGACAACTATTGCGAGCGGTCAGGTGTGGAAAGGAGAGCTGCGGAATCGGGCAAAGGACGGAAGCCTTTACTGGGTTGACACGACAATAGTCCCGTTTCTCAACTCCGAAGGAAAGCCATTCCAGTACGTGGCTATTCGGCATGATATAACCGGGCGCAAACAAGCTGAAGCTCGAGTGCTCGAACAGGCCGCGGAGTTACAACGAGCGACGCAGCTTTCTTTTGTTGGTGAGCTTGCAGCCGGACTAGCGCATGAGATTAAAAATCCACTCGCGGGAATCCAGGGCGTGGTGGATATATTGATTCGTAGACGTGATAAAAATGATCCTGAGCGTGAGGCCCTTGAGGGCATGCGACATGAAGTTTCACGGATCGACAATACCGTTCGTGCTCTGCTCGACCGTGCCAGGCCCAGATTGGTTTCCGTAAGGTTAACGTCATTGACGGATACTGTTGCTCAAGCGGTTAGTCTGGCTAAAAGCCAGGTCGTTACAGCCGTGCCATATGGTAATCAGGTCGCAATCGAATACGACCCCCCTGACGATCCAATCAATATTCAAATCGATCCAGGTCTGATCGAAGACGCTGTGCTAAATCTTGTTCTCAATGCCATCGAAGCAGTTGACGGAAAAGGCCACGTTCGAGTCAGAGTATTTAGAGCAAACAGCGATAGCATCGAAGAAGAGCAAGCAATCGTGGAAGTGTCAGACGATGGCCATGGAATTTGCGAGGAAGACTTAGCGCAGCTCTTCAGTCCTTTCTTCACTAAGAAACGCGAAGGCACCGGGCTTGGCCTTCCGGCTGTAAAACGAATCGCACGCTTGCATGGCGGGCACGTTGAAGTCAGTTCCACTCTCGGGCAGGGTTCTGTATTCACGATCCATCTTCCCGTAACACGAATCTCCTAGCGTGAGAAAAGTTGCTCACCGTCTGGTAAAAACGACGCAGCCTCACTAAAACACTTAACAGTATAGGTGTAATCGGTAAGAAAACCGGCGGCATGGTCATTGCTCAAGTGACTGTCAGGAGGAGGGCAAGACGCCCTGACATGCCAATGAAGATCCAGCGGATACTCTGTCCCACAAACCTATCACCAGACTCGGATGAAGCCGTGCGCTATGCAATTGCGTTAGCCAAAGCCTACGGAGCAGAACTCGTCCTTTTGTATTGCGAAACCATGGGCGACGGTTTGGCCAGGCAGCAGGACTACGAGAACGCGAACCAGTCCATCGAAGCAGCTTTGAGGAAACATGCTGGTCGATCGGGAATAGAAGGACTTCACTGGCGGAGCCTTGTGATTAACTGCGACGATGTCGGGGCAACGATCGTTGATGAAGCGGCGAGCAATGGTGTGGACCTGATTGTCATGCGTTCAAGACGTCGACCTCACCGAGCGGCGTTACTTGGATCTACTGCGGAATCAGTTTCTCGTACTGCCCCGTGTCCGGTGTTGGTAATGCATGCTGACGAGCGTGATTGGGTGACAAAGTCGGCAGCGGAAATTGAATTGAAGCGAGTCCTGGTCGCATATGACTTTTCTGATTATTCGGAATTGGCTCTGAACTACGCGTTGTCATTTGCACAGGAGTATCGATCAGAACTTCATCTGCTTCATGTCTTGCCGCCTTACTCTTTGGATGATTCGGAAATTTCCTGGTACCCACTAGGACGAGAAGGCACATATCACAAGGCTGCACACCGTTTGCAAAGGGCAGTGCCCGCGGAAGCTCATCTCTGGTGTGAAATTAAGCATGCGGTGAGTGAAGGCCGAGTCTATCGAGAGATTTTGAACTATGCCGATAAAAACGAAATTGACTTGATTTGTATCGGAGCACACGGTGCAGGCTTTGGCATACAGGCACTGTTTGGCTCAAATGTCGATCGAGTGCTTCGACAAGCACCTTGTCCAGTATTGGTTAGTCGTCCGCTAAAACCTTCCATGACCTTCATTGAAAAGTCAGCACAAGTGTCGGCCTCACTGTTTGAAGCCGCTTTGCCTTGAGAGACTCTTGCAAAATCCAACCTCTCATTCTCCCCCAGCTTCAGCTTGGTGAATCAGTGGCCGCATTTGAATCTTGGAACCGTTCACGCCCGTTTGAAGTACTGGACTGCGCGCTCGTGCTTTTCCGCAGCAGCGCGAGTGTCAAAGGTGCCCAGATTCTTTCGCTTGCCGGTTTTCGAATCCTTCTTTTGTGAGTAGAGCCGGTATTTTCCTGATTTTAGCTTTCTAATCATTGCCTTCCCCCTGTTCGATTTCTTCTGAGCATCCTGCAAGTCTTCTTAATTTCTATCGCAAATGTTTGCTCATTGAATGACGAGAGCAACATTGGTCCTGCTTTGCATCTAGAGGTTGCGTGTTGCAAGATAGTCTTACCCCTTTTGGAAAGGCATGAGAAACGCGATCCCCGCTGAAATTGTCATCTGTATAGGACGCGCGCTCGACGAAGACATAGGAAACGGCGACGCGACGACCAATAGCATCGTTCCGCCCGAAGCCACGCTTCAGGGAAAGATTGTCGCGAAGCAGAGTGGAGTGGTGGCCGGGTTGGAAATTGCAGCAGCGGTATTTGACCAACTCGACCGCGACGTAGTGTTTCGTGCCTTGGTTGGAGATGGTTCGACAGTTCTAAACCGCACAACACTCGCTGAACTTGATGGTTCAGCACGCGCACTACTTACGGGAGAGAGAACAGCGCTAAACTTTTTGGGAAGAATGTCAGGTATCGCAACTTTGACGAAACAGTTTGTCGACGCTGTCGAGGGAACGGGTGCTCAAATCCTCGACACACGTAAGACGGCGCCCGGGCTGAGAACAATCGACAAACGAGCTGTGCAGCTAGGTGGCGGCATGAATCACCGGAGCGGATTGTTCGATATGGTTCTTATAAAAGACAACCACATCGATTTTGCGGGATCGATTACAGCCGCAGTCCAGCGAGTGCGTGCTGCTGAGACCAGGCTTGAGATTGAGGTCGAGACTCGAACACTCGACGATGTGCGCGAGACTCTGGATCTTGGAGTTACCCGCATCCTGCTCGACAACATGACAGTCGAGACGATGAGAGAAGCTGTTGCGATTGTCGGAGGACGAGCAAAACTCGAAGCTTCAGGAAATATCACACTCGAGAATGTGGCCGAGGTTGCCCGCACGGGGGTCGACTACATTTCGGTTGGGGCGTTGACGCATTCGCCAAAGGTTTTCGATGTTAGTTTGGAATGGGTGGCGGGAG
Source organism: Pyrinomonadaceae bacterium (assembly GCA_035257465.1). Taxonomy (GTDB): domain Bacteria; phylum Acidobacteriota; class Blastocatellia; order Pyrinomonadales; family Pyrinomonadaceae; genus PSRF01. The sequence goes on from DATEXA010000217.1 coordinate 4,920, forward strand.
AAAGCAAAGGATCGACAAGCTGAAGCTTATCGAACAAAAGAGCAATGATTACTGAAACTACAACAGAAGCCATTTACGAGAAGCTTAAAGGGCTCCTGTCTAAAACCGTTCCGGATTTTGAACTGCGTATCAAGGCTGAACTCGCAGCCGAGATCAACCAACTGAAGTTGGAAAAGAACGCTGTGATTCTTGGCCACAACTATATGGAGCCGGCGCTCTTCTATTCGATTCCCGATTACGTTGGGGATTCTCTCGAGCTTAGTCGCAAAGCTGCACAAAGTAACAAGGACATTATTGTCTTTTGCGGCGTCAAGTTCATGGCTGAAACTGCCAAAATTCTGAATCCTACCAAGAAGGTGTTGGTACCGTCGGAGAAGGCCGGGTGTTCTTTAGCGGCAAGCATTACAGCTCAGGACGTTCGTGAACTAAAAGCAAAGTTTCCTGGTGTGCCGGTGGTGACGTACATCAATACGTATGCCGATGTAAAAGCTGAATCAGATATTTGCTGTACCTCAGGCAATGCTGTGGAAGTTGTGAAGTCACTCAAAACCGATAGAGTGATCTTCATTCCGGACGAATATCTTGCAGCGAACGTCGCACGGGAATCTGGAAAGCAAATCATCTATCCGACGCGCGATCCTATGCAGCGGTTCACTGAAGACCTGGACTATCAGATGATTGGCTGGCCGGGCAGGTGCGAAGTCCACGACAAGTTCACGGTCGAGGACATTGCTAACGTGCGAAAGCAGTTTCCAGACGTCGTCATACTTTCCCATCCGGAATGCAGTCCTGAAGTTGTCGCTGCTTCAGACTTTTCAGGTAGCACTACTGCGATGATCAAATATGTAGAGAAGACAAACGCTCCGCATTATCTGATGTTGACCGAGTGCTCGATGGGCGACAATGTTGCGGCCGCCAATCCTGACAAAGAGATGCTGCGGCTTTGTAGTATTCGTTGTCCACACATGAACCAGATCACGCTCGAAGACACACTCGAGGCATTGCAGAAGGAACAGTTTGAGATCGTGATCGATGAAGAGATTCGCCGCCGAGCGTATGTTGCCGTCGAGCGGATGTTACATATCGGATAGAGAGGAATTTAGGATTTGGAATTTCGAATTGCGGATTTGAGATCCCAGTTCTTAAATCCGAAATCCGCAATCCTAAATCCGAAATTTGCCTGTGGCAGAAACTCAAGTCTTAATCATCGGCTGTGGAATCGCCGGTGCCACCGCGGCACTGCGATTGGCACGCAATCCGGAACGCCAGATTACAGTCATCACGCGTGCCCGTGACAGTCACGAGTCGAATACTCGTTATGCTCAAGGAGGCATCATCGGGCGAGGCCCAGATGACAGCTCCGATTTACTTTATAACGACATCATTGCCGCCGGTGCCGGTGTGACGTCACCAAAGGCCGCGCGCATTCTTGCTGATGAAGGCCCGCCGTTGCTTAACGAGATTCTCGAGAAGACTGCCGGAGTTGTTTTCGATCATGAGGCTTCCGGTGCACCCGTGTGGGGACAGGAGGCTGCGCACTCGCGTCGACGTGTTTTGCATGTAGGTGATCTTACGGGCATGGCAATCGCTGATCGGTTGATCGCAACGCTAAATGAATTCCCGAACATCAAAATCGAAACGGAGGCTACGGCAGTAGACCTCATAACGTTTCCGCATCACTCACGTAATCCACTCGACAACTACGGTCCCATCTCGTGTCACGGCGCTTACGTCTTCAATCGCGATCAAAAGACGGTTCATCGTTACCTCGCAAAGACTACCGTGTTGGCAACGGGTGGCCTGGGAAGGATCTACAGAAATACCACAAACCCGATCGGTGCGCGTGGGGATGGTTTAGCAATGTCGCATCGCGCTGGCGCGCGTATTGCGAACGCCGAGTATGTTCAGTTTCACCCTACTGCTCTCGCTGCTCCAGGTAGGGAAGGAATGCTCATCAGTGAAGCAGTGCGTGGCGAAGGTGGGGTGTTGCTCACTCCAGATTTGAAGCCATTCATGGATAAGTATTCTCCGGAATGGAAGGACCTCGCTCCGCGTGATGTGGTTGCGCGCGCAATTCATCATGAGATGGAGAGCAACGGGTATTCCTACGTGCTTCTCGATATTGCGTCGCATATGTCAGCGGCAGCCATTCAAGCGCGGTTTCCTTTTATCTACCAGGAGTGTTTGAAAGTGGGGTTGGA
>DATEXA010000218.1:0-24142 GCA_035257465.1 Pyrinomonadaceae bacterium
CCTTGACGGTCGGGCTACTGCCCCGAGCATTTGATCCTTGGCGCGCATTCCACTTAGGTTTGCACCAGGTTGAGGCTTTGACCTCAACTCAATTCAGGCTCAGAATAGCCCCAGACTCCCCCGGAACAAAGAATGCTAGAGACTCGTTTCTAGAGTTACGACTCAACTAAGGAAACTTCCAAACGCATGACAAAAGAAGAGGCGACCGAGAAGGCCCGAAAGGATTTAGCTAAACGACTTGGTATAAATGAAAGCCAGGTGGCGGAAAGGTCGGCAGCTGACACCGACTTTCCTGATATGGCTTTAGGCGCTGGTGCTGCGGGCGAAATGAGCGGTCAAATGATTACGCGCGGCTGGAAAATTCAGCTGGATGCCGGTGGAAAGACTTATGAATACCGCGCGGATAAGAACCAATTAAGGGCGTACAAGTTCAACGGGAAGAATTACAAGATCTAGGTCTTTCGCCTTTGGCCGTCGGTCTTTGGAGTTCACACTTGATCAAAGACCAAAAGCCTAAAACCTAAGACCATCTTTACTGAGGTACCATCCATGAACCGCAATAATTTCCTTCCGCATATAGCACTCGCACTCGTTCTCATTCTCGTAGCGGCCTTTGCCGGACAGTTGCGCCGATGGCAAATCCAAATGAAAAATCGCGCGCGCATCTTTCCCACGGCTGATAAGCGGCGCGAGCCAATCAACAACATCGACGCTGCTCCTTATGAGACTCGCGACTCCTCTGCACCAGAAGTTCTAGTGAGATTCAAACCGGGTGTTACTGAAGAAGCAATCGAAAGAATCACCCTTGGACTTCACGATCGAGTTGAGGACGAAATTGAATCGGTACCTGGACTAGCAGCAATCGATGATCTCGATGATGCTTCAGCGGAGTCAGTCGCAGCGCAGTATCGAGCTTTGCCCGACGTAGAGTATGCGGAAGCCGTTTTCGAAATTAGCGCGGATGAGTTTTCACCCTCGCCTGTTACACCTCGCGATCCGAGGTTCTCGGAACAGTGGGCTCTTTCCAACGACGGTTCAAGAGGTGGAACAAAGGGTGCTGACATCAGCGCGACCAGTGCATGGACGGTGACTACCGGCAGCGACAAAGTCGTAGTAGCGGTGCTTGATAGCGGAGTGGATTACACACACAGCGATCTGGCAAGCAACATCTGGGTGCGACCCAACAGTGTGAAGCCCTACGAAGATAAAGAGCTCGGCACAATACAGGACTTACATGGGTACAACGCAATTGAGAATAGTGCCGATCCGATGGATGACAACGGACACGGAACCCACTGCGCCGGCATCATCGGCGCTGAGGGCGGCAACGACATAGGCATCGCAGGTGTGAATTGGAAGGTACAAATCATGCCGCTGAAGTTTATGAACGCCGGCGGATACGGAACGACGAAGGATGCTGTTGAAGCGATCAATTACGTAATCGATCGGAAGAAGGCCGGTGTGAACGTGCGAGTGATCAGTGCAAGCTGGGGATCCACGCAGAAGTCCAGAGCATTGGAAGATGTAATTCGCAAAGCATACGAAGCCGGCATCCTGTTTGTGGCTGCAAGTGGTAACGCCAGTACCAACAACGACCGCAACCCACACTATCCATCCAGCTACAACGTACCAAACGTCGTCAGTGTGGCTGCTTTGGATAGAAACGATCGGCTGGCGTCGTTTTCGAACTACGGTGTGAAGAGTGTCGCCATAGCAGCGCCAGGTGTCGACATCTTGAGCACGTGGCTCGGGGATGAGTATGAAGAGAAGTCCGGAACCTCGATGGCGACGCCGGTAGTAGCGGGAGTTGCTGCGCTTGTTGCAGCACATGATCCCAAGATTACAGTCGACGAACTGCGGACACGATTGCTTGCGTCAGTTGATCCTCTGAATTCTCTAAAAGGTAAGATAGCTTCCGGCGGGCGCATCAATGCGGCAAAAGCGCTCCAATAAGATCTCAAATTTAAGATCTCAGATCTCACAGGACCGGGTTGCCATTCAGGTGGCTACTCGGAAAATCTCATTTCCAACTCTTCAATCTGCCTTTTGAGATTTTTTGAGATCTGAAATTTGAGATCTGAGATCAATCACGGCTGACTAAGCTTTTTCTTTCCAGCTAGCGCCTGTTGATAGGCACCGCCATTTACCTCACCGATCTTGATGGCCTCGTCAAATTCTTTAATCGCCTCTTCCTTGTTTTCTAGAAAAGCGTTGATACGTCCCATCGACTCGTGCGCACGTGACAGGATCGCTTTATCCGATTCGGGCGATGCAGACTGAACTGCAAGACGATATTGACCCAACGCCCGGTTCAGTCTTTCCGCCTGAATCGAATCGTCGGTGGCATCCATCGCAGCAAGACTTGCGGTTTGTCCCAATGCAAAGAAGATGCGCGGCTCACGTGGATAGTTCCTGAGCATTTCCTTCAAACGCGTTTCAGCCTCAGCGTAGTTCTTGCTACGTAGCGTGTCTTCAACTGCCGTAAGCTCCTTTACCAGGGCGGCATCTTTCACCATTTCAGCGCTACTCGCGGAATTCGTTTCTGCCTCAGCTCGTCGCGCAGCTATCCGCGCTTCACGTGCAACCAAAGCTCTCTGTCTCGGTTCTGCATATTCAGCCGGACGCTTGCCCTCACGCCCCGGATCAAACGAGGTCATCATGTCCGGAAAGAAATTAGCGACATCAAACCCGGTCGACTCGATCCCTTTAAGTTGATCCGCAAAGAAGAACGAGAGAACCGCTCCTTTCTCGTATTCGTCTGCAAGACGGGCGATAGTGTCGTCCTGAATGGCAGACATGTCAGCCTGAACAGTCTTACCGATCAGAGCGCGAGCGGCATTATCCTTTGCGCCATCTAAGCGAGCCCTGGCAACTCGTCCGAGCGTTTCTAATCGCCGCACTTCGTCGTAACGCGCATCGGCCGCTGCCACGAGTGAACGACTGACAGTTAGAAACACGTCAGTACTTACTTGTCCTCCTGCTTTCTGTCGTTCGTCGAGTAGTTGTTTGATCTGATCGCGATGCGGCGCTATGTCTTTGTTGAAACGCAGAACCAAAGCATCAATCACGTACTGAAGATACGCACGCCGCAGTTCAGACGACGCAGGATCCGTCCCTTCCGGCACTATGCAGTAGTAATCATCACCGATGACTCGAAAGTTAATGGCCCCATGGGGTGCGAGCAGGTCTGGAAGTATTACGAACCTGCGCTCCTTCTGATGCATGCTGTAGGATTTCGTTTGATTGTTTTTCTTCGTCGTCGGCGCCTTCACTTCCACCCGCTCAAACGAGGTTAAGATCGGAGTTGTGTGCAGGTAAGTCAGCAGACCACGCACCATCTCGGCTGTTGGTTGACGAAGCCTGTCACCTTCCGCCTGGTAAGCACGCACATAGTCAATGATGTGGTCTTCCATCCCCGAGCGCCTGTAAAACTCACGTAAGAGAGGAGCAAAGTCGAGAACGTCCAACAGTCCTGCCGGCAAGTCATCCGAACGTTCCGGGGCGAGGAAGTCTGGTGGTTGGGAAACTGCAAGTGCCAGCGAAACATAACGTGATGCTTGATCCCCTGGAGATGCGGGACCAGGCAAGCGATTGCGTTCGTAAAAGGATTTCAACCGCTCACGAAGATCCGGATCGAGTGCAGCGATGTCTTTTCTTACCTTCGCTCGAAACACAGAAGGTTCCTGACCCGGTTGCGGATCAAATCCTGCCGCTTCCAACGCCGCCATCATCGTTATCAATCTGGTGTCCGATTCAAAGGTCACGCCGTAGGCAGAGACTTGAAATGGAGCACCTTCTCCAGGTTGGACCGGGGGTTGATTTGGTCGCTGAGGCAGAGGTGAAGCGGCAGGTGCAGCTTGTCCAAACGAGATACCTGTCGCCAAGAACAATATTTGAACTATGAATAGACACTTCTTCATGAAAGAAAATCCGATCAGATGTTGTGATGTTTTGCAAAACTGGCTAATGACTAAAGAGCCGACGAAGTAGATGCGCAGCAAGGTTGGGCCGATGCCATGTTCCTGGACTTTGCTCAGTTTATTGAGCTTTGCGACCTCGATAAGCACGCAACGCCCGCAATGTTAACGGATAAGCAATGAGCGAACAAACGACCGAAAGCACAATTCCACCCAAAGCAAACGGCTCAACTAAATACCAACTTTGCACAAAGATGAGCCGGTAGTAATCGGCGGTAAGAAGATGCGGGTTTTTCAATAACTCAATACCCTCCGACGGAATCTTTAGCGGCCGACCCATTAAAAATGCTCCCACCGCATAGGAAGCTACGATGATGGGCACAAGAGTAAGCGGCGGGTTATTCAGAAATGTTCCGGTGTAGATTGCCACTTTATTAAACCTGAAGACGAAGGCAATGAGTGTTGCGAGGATCGTATGGAGTCCAAGAAAAGGTGTGAAGGCAATGAAAACACCGATAGAAAATGCAAGCGCCGTCCGCTCGGGTGGATCATCGATCGCAAGCAGACGGCGAAAGGCAGCACGGAACATTTGATTTCAAATTTCGAGTTCGACGTTTCGAGTAAATACGATTCCTGGCTCGAAACCAGAAACTCGAAATCCGAAACACTATTCGAAGCTCTTTATAGCCTCGCTTTCATCTTCGTAGGCGTCGAAGACCGTAAGCAACTTGGTAATCACCAGGAGGTTCTGAATTCTATCAGTAAGATTGAGCAACTTAAGCTGACCACCCTGCCGGCTGACGGTTGTGTAGTTTGCAATCAACTCACCGATACCGCTCGAATCAACGTATTTCACTCCGGCAAGGTTAAGAATAATTTTTTTCTTTCCTGCGTCAGCGAGACCGCGAATAGCATCACGCAGGGTGATACTACCTTCACCCATTCGTACTGCACCACTCATATCCAGGATCGTAACGTCCCCGGCTTGTCGTTGGTTTACTTCAAGCTCAGCCATATGTGTCTCCGATCAGCGCAAAACTCTGTGCGAGGGTTTAAGCCGACTTTACTTAAAACTATTCAGAGCTTCTGCCTCGTTTTCGTAAACATCAAACACTGTCAGAAGCTTTGTAATTGTTAAGAGGTCCTGGAGCTTTTGCGTTAGATTCAACAATTTCAACTGGCCCTGTTCCTTATTAATGGCAGTATAACTGGAAACCAGCTCGCCAATGCCACTCGAATCGATATAGCCGACTCCCGCCAGGTTCAAGAGAATCCGCTTCTTGCCTTCTTCAAGTAAGCGGCGGATAGCCGAGCGAAGTGCGACACTGCCTTCGCCAATTGTTATCTTTCCACTCATGTCAAGAACGGTAACATCTCCTGCTTGACGTTCCGCGATATTCAACTCAGCCATTGTAGGAAATCTCCTTTATGAAATTGCGATTAACGTCGTTTGAGCATACGCACTGTTGTACCACCTTCAGGAGGTAGGAACCAGTCGACCTCATCCATAAAACTACGCATGAAAAAAATGCCGCGACCAGACGTCTTTAAGATGTTCTCTTCGGCAGTCGGATCTGGGACTTCGTTTGGGTTGAATCCGGGGCCTTGGTCGTGAACGCTGATTTCCACAGCGTCAGGCGAGCTCTTCAAAACAATATCGACGACTTTGCCTTCATCCTGGCTGTTTCCATGAACGACAGCATTGGTCACTGCCTCTCGAACAGCCATGTCAATTCCGAACGCCGCGTCGTCACTTACACCTGATCTGCTAACGAACTCCGCCACCGCCGCAGCGGCGGCGGCGACCGTCTCAATGCGGCTGGGTAACCTTAGCTCGGTCGTCTCTAGCGTCACAGTGATCAGGCATGGCCTCTCAAAAGCCATTAAGCGAGGACTTGGCTGCCTTCTTAAACTCTTCCGGAGGTTCGAGGGTGTACCATGCGCGCTAGCTGCATGTCAAGAAAACGAATAGGAAAGGTGGGCATTTCAAGCTGCCGAGGGGAACAGGCTTGTTTAGTACTCTCGCTAGAGGGTCTCTCAAGGAATTCATAGGATGAATCCCAAACTTTTTAGTTTCCTGTCCAGTTCGTCGAGATCGAAAGGTTTCCTCATGTACTCGTTGCAACCAGCCTCCATCGCCGCTTGTTCCATTCCATAAACATCGAAAGCTGTAATTGCAACAATCGGGACGGGGTCGACTGAGTTCAACTTACGAACCTTCTTAATGGTCTCCAGGCCATCTAACACCGGCATGTTGAGGTCAACAATCAGAAGGTTTAGGCTGAGATTACGAGCGAGGTCGACAGCATCACGGCCGTTCTTGGCTTCCAGAACGCGATAGCCCTTCAACTCAAGCGCGCGCTTCAACATGTGACGCGTGTCTCGAGAATCTTCAGCGATTAATACCGTCGGGGATATGATCGACAAGATAGAACTCATCTTTGAGCCCCAGCTGCGTGGGGTATATTTAGTTGTGCCGGGGGATTTTCTTTACTGCGGGGAACTTACTGGGGACTAACTGACCTTTGTAGGAGTTTTATAACATAACCTGAAGCGCAGTGTATCAAGGCAAGGAGCCTGTCCCACAAATTCACAGGAAACGTAGTCAGAATGAAACTAAGTCGTAACGAACGCGTCGTGGGGAGACTAAAGCTACCCGGCGATAAATCAATTTCGCACCGATCCGCCTTAATCGCAGCGCTAGCCTCAGGCCCTTCCATAATCACTAACTTCTCGACGGCGCTTGATTGCGGTTCAACTCTGTCATGCCTTCAGCAGCTCGGCGTCCAAATCAAACGAACGGACAACACAGTACGGATTTCGGGCACGGAGAAGTTCACGCGGCCAGTCTCTGCTCTCGACTGCGGTAACAGCGGTTCGACTATGAGGATACTTGCAGGAGTACTCGCTCGTCAGGCCTTTTCATCCGAACTAACGGGCGACAGCTCGTTGAATTCACGACCGATGGGCCGAATTATCGAACCACTCGAATTGATGGGCGCTCAAATCAGATCAGACGCTGGTAAGCCACCCTTATCTATTCAGGGTGCAAAAGAGATCCGCCCAATTGTTTACAAACTTCCAGTGGCGAGTGCGCAAGTAAAGTCTGCCGTCTTGTTTGCAGGTCTTGGCGCCCACGGGCGCACCCAGGTGAAAGAGTCCTCGCTCTCACGCGACCACACTGAGCGCCTGTTCAATGGATTTGGAGTCACGGTGACGACTGATGCAGATCTGACTGTCACTCTCGATGGCCCAGCGCGCCTCGCAAACGGCGACATCACAATCCCTGGCGACATCTCTTCAGCCGCTTATTTTGTAGCAGCTGCGATGATGTTACCGGGATCTGAGTTAACAATCGAAGATGTTGGCTTGAACCCAACTCGTTCAGAATTTCTATCCGTATTGAACTCCTGGGGGGCGGACATCTCGACAACAGATCTTCGATACGAGCGAAACGAGCCAGTGGGAACGATCACGGTTCGAGGAGGAATAGCACCTCACCTTAAGGACGCAAACGCTCGACGCTTGGATAAGTCGAGAATTCCATCACTCATTGATGAGTTACCATTGCTGGCGGTAGTTGGTTCACAGATTCCTGGTGGCATTGAGATTCGCGACGCGAGTGAGCTGCGACATAAGGAGAGCGATAGGCTTCAAGCGACTGCTGTTAACCTGCGAAACATGGGGGCTGAAGTCGAAGAGCATCCCGATGGGCTCTCCATATCTGGGCCAACAACCTTGCGCGGCACATCTCTCGACTCCTTTGGAGATCACCGTATCGCAATGTCGTTCTCTGTTGCTGCCTTAAATGCCGACGGAACTACAGAGATCCGAGGGGCAGAGTGTGTGGATATTTCGTTCCCAGAGTTCTACAAATTGCTGCATTCGGTCGTCATCGCATGACTTTCACTAGACCAATCGTCATTACTGGTTTCATGGGGTGTGGGAAAACTGAAGTGGCCCGATCTCTTGCGAAACGCCTCAACTTGCAGATGACGGATCTGGATGAGTTGATCGCTCAAATTGAAGGTCGAACTGCGGCTCAACTAATTCGAGAAGAAGGGGAACATTCGTTTCGAGCGATCGAGACGAAAACACTCCGAAGTCTCCTCGACGGAAAGACAGCCGGCGTAATAGCACTTGGAGGCGGCGCATGGATCGAAGCAGCCAACCGCGCTTTGCTGGAAAGAGCAGATGGTCTGAGCGTATGGCTCGATACGCCATTCGAAGTGTGCTGGAATCGGATTGCGGCCTCGAAGGAGGATCGGCCACTAGGCCGCACTGAAGAACAAACCCGCGAGCTATATTTAAAGCGACTGCCGGTTTATGAACTTGCGCGTATTAGAGTGCAAACCTCCGGGTCGGATGATCCGGACAAACTCGCGTCATTGATTACTTCAGACCTGAACAGACTTAACTTTTGGTAACGTTTTTAAGTGATGCACCGCTACTAGCTAATCCCTCACGTATTTAATCATTGGCAAAGCAAATTCGCCGGTGCTAAAATTTTTTGGTCATTTCAAACCTGATGAGCCAGTCAACCCCAGGAGGCCGGCTCCAGCTTCTAAAGAATAAGGGAGTCATCCTTGTGAGCTCGCCATTATTCGTTCTGGCCGCTTCATCTACGGAGGCCAGTGAATGGAACCACAGCATCTGGCAACAGATGATGTCGGCCACCGTCCCACAGAAGTACAGTTCGGCCCTTTTCAATAAGGCTGCATTTTATAATGAGTCGTCGCCCGATGGACGGGCGAAGTATGTGCCGAACGGTCTCCGCATGGTGGAGACTTTGTTACTTCGTGAGTACCCAGAAGATGAAGTCGTAGTTTGCTACGTCGATCAACTCGAACGGTTCGTGGGACCGGCAACCAAAGTCCTCGCGATTCACGCACACAACCCGCTGGGGATTTCGTACGCTACAGACGTCTATTCAAAGTTCGGCGGCGAAAACCTGATGCCGGTAAACGCATACGAGTTCATAAAAATCGTAACGCATCCCTCCGTTCTGAAGTACAAGCCGAAGATCGTTGTAGGTGGTCCTGGTGCGTGGCAACTCGAGAAAGCAAATCGTCTCGATGAATTCAAGATCGATTACCTTATCGACGGCGAGATCGAAAGGGTTTTTTCGGATCTGTTTGCGCGCATTCTGCGAAGTGATCCGAGCCTGCCTCGAATCATTAAGATTCCGAAAGACATGCAGCCAACTGTTGACGAGATCCCGGTCGTTAGGCATCGATCTACATTTGGCGTTTGTGAAATTACGCGAGGGTGCGGTCGCGGTTGCCAATTCTGTTCGCCCGCTACGAAGGTCGGCCGATCATTTCCGTTGGAACACATTGTGGCGAGCGCCGAGGTAAATGCCAGGGAAGGCGCGACTGAAGTAATGCTCGCAACGGAAGACATGTTTCTCTACGAACAGCTTCCCAACTTCGAAACTAATATACCCGCGCTCGAGAAACTCTTTCGAAGTGTCATCAACGTACCCGGAATCAAGACAATTCAGACGTCACACATCACGATGGCTCCGGTCGCTAAGGACCCTTCCATCATCGAACGGCTGACGCCTTTGGTGGTTCCTTATTCGCATTTGCGACATAAGGCTTCTACAGACCCGGAGAAACGTGCCGTTGACCCAATCATCGGACTCGAAACAGGTAGTCCCAGGCTCTTCAACACATACATGAAGGGCAAGGCATATCCGTACAAAGCGCATCAATGGCGAGACGTTGTGTTGAAAGGTATGGAGATTCTTAACCGCCACAACTGGTTTCCATTCTGCACGTTCATCATTGGTCTACCTGGCGAGACAGATGAGGACACCAGGCAGTCTCTCGATATGCTTTACGATCTTCGTGACGCTAAAGGAATGTTTGTGCCGACATTCTTCGTTCCGCTTGAAAACACCAGGATGGAACGAACGAAGAGCGCTAAGCTGATCGAGATGACTGATCTGCAGTGGGAGTTTTTCTTTACTTGTTGGAAATACAACATGGAATTCTGGCGCAGCGGAACCAAGGCAATGTTGAAGCTCAGAATGGGAGTGCCGATTTACTACACCTTGCTCGGCAAGAAGTTGTTTGGCCACGGCGTCAAGTATCCTTTGCTTCGTTTAGCAGGCATGCCTGATCGATTGCTTTCGAAGCGTCTATATTTGAACTTTAGTGGTTACAAGAGGAATCCAAACGGAATGGATCCTTTCGAAGGTGAGATCCTACCGGCGTTTCAAAGCGTGAGAGAAAAAGGTCTAAACTTGATCGATGCGAGTCAGTTGCACGTACAGGCATCTGGCGACTGATGAAGATTGCCGATTGGCAATTAGCAATATTAAAGCGGCCACTCACCTAGACTTGAGCGGCCGCTTTGTCGTGGGGAGAGCAACCCTGAAAGACAGGTTAGAACTTGAACTTCAAGGCAAACTGCATCTGTCTTGAAGAACCAGAGTCACCTGTCGGAAAGCGCGTGTTGGTGATCACTCCAAAAGCGGTGCTTCCCACCTGCGCGGTTCGGCCCGGCTGTCCGAAGTTGGCATGATTGAAAATATCAAACACTTCCCAGCGGAATTCGATGAGCTTGTCTTCGCTAATCTTCGTACGTTTGATGAGCGACACGTCAGAGTTGCTAAAGCCTGGTCCGATTATCACGTTACGACCTAGGCTGCCAAAGTGGTAAATCGTTTTTCCGTTTACAAAAGCAACCGGCAAGATCACTCCGGCTCCCGAAGGACACGATCCGCCAGGCCTTGGATCGCATACGAGGTTTGGAAAGTACTGGACACCAATTCCCGTCGCCGCGGCTGTCTGTGAAATTGTGACCGGCCCACCAATGTCGGGCCGCAGTGTCGCAAGACCGGTCAGCGAGTTTGCGTTTGCTGCAGGTATCGCTCCGATGGCTCCTGCATTTCCCGCCAACAGAGTGACAGGATTTCCACTCTGCAATTGTGTAATCAAGGAAAACTGCCAGCCTTCCTTCAACTGATTCCCACTGAATGGCAGCTCGTACAAACCGCTAATGACGAAACGGTGGCGAGCATCGAAGTCTGAAAGACCGCGATCTCCCCGAAGGTTATAACTATCCTGCAGGGTCGTAGCTTGCGAACTCTGCGAGTTGTAATCAATCGATTTCGAGAATGTGTACGAGGTATTGAATTGCAATCCACGAGACAGTCGCTTATTTGCTGTAACCCAAAGCGCGTTGTAACTCGAATTTCCTGTGCCCTCACGGAACGCGATGTTAAGGATCGGCACATTAGGCGCGATCAGACTACTTGAAGAGACCGTCGGGTAAGGACGCACTGCCGTAAGAGCAGCATTCAGGAAAGTCTGATTTGGATTTCGAGTGAGTCTAAGGTGTGTACCTTTCGAACCATAGTACCCAACTGTGACTCCGAATCCATGCGCGACTTCGCGTTGGACATTCAGGTTCCATGACTGAACGTAGGCGTTGTTGAATTCCGGATCTGCTGAGGTCGGCGAGACTGTACTTCCAGGTACTGCAACGTTCGTTAAGTTCGAAAGCAATGCAGTTGTATTTGACGGAAGTGCGACCGCAGTTGCGAATGGCGGATTACCAGCTTGCACATTTACCAGATTCGTTACCGGTTGATCGGCAAGAATTGCGTAAGCCGCACGAACAGAGGTCTTCCCATCTTTGAAAGGATCCCAGGAGAATCCGACTCGCGGTTGGAAGTTGCCCGCGTTTGTTTTATAGACAGGAGCGAGACCGTTGTTTACTTGAACAAGTGAATTGCTCGTCGGAACCCAACCTACAAAGCGGTTGAAGCGTTCCGTTGGCGACATTAACCAGTCGTATCGTAGACCTAGCTCAAGCGTCAGGTTGGGTCTGAACTTCCAGTTGTCTTGAACAAAGGCTCCCAAAGCACCTTGTGCGACAGCACTGGATACATCGCCCAGTGTGACAGTGAAGGTGTTTGCTCTTCCAGCAAGAAAGTCATTCATATTCGCAAAAGCAATAGCTCCAGTGTCTTTGTTGGTGTTGTTGTTGTAGAAGCGACGCCACTCACCGCCAAACTTAAAGGAGTGATTGCCACGCAAGTAGTTCACTGTGTCTGAAACTACGTAGGTCGTGTCAGAACGCCCTTGCGGAAACCCTGAAGGTCCACCAAAGTTCAAACTGGCGCCCGTGACATTCATCTGCGGCAATCCGATGTCGTCGGTCACTCCATTATGTATTCCGAAGTCCAGCGGATTAAGGTGAGCGTTCGGATCGAACAGAATATGAATTCGATTAAATCCGAATCGTGCCTCATTCACGACGGTCGAACTGAGAGTGTGAGTCTCATTCAGCGTAAAGATTTGACGTCGTGAATGCCTCGTATCGCCAAAACCGGGAATCGTGTTGAGTTGCAGAGTGGGCTCGCCACGTTCGTCGCGCTGAATTGCGTAGTAACCGTGCAAGCGATCATTGTTACCAAAATTGTGACTGATATCAGTTGTCCACTGATCGATATTGACAGGTGCCGTGGCCGAACCAGCAAAACCGCTCGCTCCAACATTTGCGTGGGGAATGAGCGGCAAGAGGTTTTGAATCACTGGATCAGTAACCGCAGCTCGTTGAGCTTCAGTCGGAACTGTAGTACCCGAAATTGTTAGTCCCTGACGTTGACGAAGACCTTCGTAGCTGAAAAAGAAGAACGTCTTGTTCTTGCCTTCGTAACCAAAAATCGGTCCCCCTTCGCCAAAGTGCGGGATATTTACCGGACCACCGACGTTAAAGCCAAACTGATTACGGTGGAACGGCGCCGGCTGTGTTGTGCGCTCAAAGAAGTTCCGCGCGTCTAAAGCATTGTTCCGGAAGAATTCGAAGAACTCACCGTGGTAATCATTCGAGCCCGAGCGCGTGGCGATGTTTACGATTGCTCCGGAGTTGCGACCGTACTCTGCGCTGAAAGTTGAGTTGTCAGCTTTAAACTCCTGCACCGTGTTGATGGACGGTTGAAATGTTATCTGGTTCTGGGCCATGTCGTTCAGGTTGATGCCGTTGATCATGAAGTTGACCGTGTCTTCACGGTTGCCGGCTGTGTTAAGACCAAACGAGCCTTGTCCGCGAAGTGGCGCTGTCAGGAAGCCATTCTGCGGTGGGGTCACTGAGCCTGGAATTAAAAGCCCAAGGTCGACGAAGTGACGACCGTTGAGCGGGATTTCCTGAACTGTTCGTTGATTGATTACAGTGCCGACCGAAGTCGTCGCTGTTTCGATGACCGGTACGTCTGATGTAACCAACACCTGTTCTGAGATTGCTCCAATTTCGAGCTGAAAATTCTGAACAATGGTTTGCGCGACACCAAGAATTACCTGGTCCGCCAGCTGGGTCTTGAACCCATTCGCCTTCACCTCGATCACGTAGGTTGCAGCTGGTAATGCGGCTACCTGATAGTTTCCCTCGGTGTCGGATTGAGTTGTGCGCTCTATCGAAGTTGCCTTGTTACGAACAACAACAGTGGCGCTTGGTACGACAGCGCCCTTCGAATCTGTGATAGATCCCTGTACGGTTGCAGTTGACTGGCCGAAAGCTGTGGCACTAGCAAGCAGGCCAACCGCGATTGCTATTAAAGGTAAAAAGAGTCCGAACTTTTTGCTCATGAAACCTCCTAAACAACGTCGGCGGTAGACAGACGGAGGCGCGGACCTGACAACCTAAACTGCGCTCCCAGGAGTACAACTTAAAGAGGCGCCAATATCACGTCCAAGCCTCACGCTAATGCCGACACTTTCTTGTTTTAAGGGGAGTTAAAACGTGAGAAGCAATAAAGATGCCGCTGGCCGCTGAGGCTTAGGCATCGAATTCCTCACAAAAGTTCGATGTTGGCGATGCACAAAATCAGACATCGATCCAAAAACAACAACCTCATCCGAAAACGACGAAGAGTCTCTTACCACTTAACCAAAAACTCTCGGAGGCGGCCGTACATTTCTTCGAAGGATTCTCCGCAAAACAGGACTAATTGGTAGTGCGTAGGATCGTAGTCATGTCGGGACATGACATCCAAATCCAGCGGACGAAATTCGGCTTTATGCATTTCTTCCAACTCGCCGGCAGATGAAAGCAGGCCGGTGCCATAAGCCTTCACCTCACCATTCTCACGCAGCACGCCGAATTCAATCGTAAACCAGTAGACGCGGGCCAATCGATCAAGATCGGCTGGATTGGTCGTTCGCTTCACGGCTTTTCCAAAAAGGCGATTGAGCTCTGCGAATCGAGTGCTCGCTAACGTAACGGCGTGGCCAATCATCTCGTGAGCTACATCTGGCTCCGGAGTGTAGAGGGGAGTCGAATGATGGCGAATGTACTGCGTACACAAGAACACGCCATTAGCCAGCGACTCAAGAAAGACTCGAGGCTCGACCAGACCGGCCACTGGTTCGAGTCGAAAACCACTAATCGACTCGACCTTCTTACTCACTTCTCCGAGCTGAGGAATCCGATCCGTAGCGAAGTCCAAACGGCGAACACAGTCCAGGTACTCTGCGCAGGCATGACGTTGATGCGCGGGTCCTAACGCTTTCCAGATCGTTTGCCACACGCCGTGTTCCTCGGCGGAATATGGGGCTGACGGAATTGGCTCACCTGGCACGTGGCTCAGCGCGATTTGAGCAATCTGGTTGCGACGGGCGCGATACTCGGGATCTTTGAAACCTGGATGATCAGGATCGAGTTTGACTAAGGCCTTGCGATCGTCGTGATCGTCTGCTGTAACCATCCGCATGTCGACGTGATCAAGAAGTAAGGTCTTGGTGTCTTTCATTGTTTGCTCCTCTGTCCGATAAACTTTAGTTTGTCGAATGAACTCTATCTTGATTCGAATCCGAGCTAGCAATCATCTCAATAGCGACAAGTTGAAGTTTGTCGAACAAAAAAAGGCCACCAATCCTCTGGAAGGATTGATGGCCGGTTCTGAAAATCTGTCGTTCGGCTATTTCGTTCGCGCTTGCCGACAGCTCATCGCCTGACCGTCCCTCCCAGTGGAGAGCGGGCCGTAATAGTAAGAATAGCGATAGCTGTTACGTGCTTCGATCATTGCGACTCTCAGAATAGGGTGCCGGCGATAAATGGTCAAGCCAAAGAACACAGCATCATTGCAGTTTTAGCTTTTGCCTCTCATCAAAGAACGAGGCCCAGGCATTACCTCTTTTCTTTAACAGATCAGGTACGTTCACAATCGTGAAGTCAGTAATCTTCACGCCTTGCTCAATCTGTTTCCAAGTTAGCGGCATCGACACTGTCGCCTTGGGCTTTGCTCGGGCCGTAAACACGGAAGCCAAACTCTTGCCGCGCGCGTTCTGCATCCAGTCAACGTAAACCTGCGTCGTTTTTCTTTTGGCAATCGTTCGCTCAACCGTGGCGATCTTTGGCGCCCGTCGCGCGACTTCACCCGCCAGTAGCTTCGAAAACTCGGCCACTCTTTCATAATCATTCGTCGGTTTCAACGGAATGTATATATGGATTCCAGATGATCCGGAGGTCTTGGGGAAAACCGTCAACCCGATTTCGTCGGCAACCTCTTTGATCACGAGCGCTACTTCGAGCACGTTCTCCCAGGGCGCCTTCTTGGGATCAAGATCGATGGCAATCCAGTCGGGCTTATCCAGATGCTTTATCGTCGAGTGCCAGGGATGCTGTTCTATCGTGCCGAGATTTACAAAATGCAAGAGGGAGCCAGGGGTGGAATAAACTGCGTAGTCCAGTTGTCGCCCTTCCTGGTTGGTTAGTCTTGCAGTTTTTATAAAAGCGGGTGCGCTTTCCGTGTCCTGCTGGAAGAACATCGGCGCCTTGATTCCACGCGGCCAACGCTGAAGGATCGCCGGTCGATCCTTCAAAAAAGGCATGATGTAGTCAGCAACTTTCAGATAAAAGCAAAGCAAGTCGAACTTGGTAAGCTTTTCGTCGGGCCAATAAATTCGATCAAGACTGGTGACAGCCACCTGTTCACGACCCACCTGCAGAATCAGATCGCCCTTCGGTTTCGTGAGCGAGAGAAACTCTGAAACGGATACAACGGTGCCACGCTTTTGACGGGTGACCTTTACCCCAGCTTTCTTGTTTACCTCCTCGCGCTGTTCCATTGCTCAATGACAGTATGTTTGGCCCTTCTTCAACACGCAACCCTTTCGCTCTTTCGTAAGACTATTCGGACAACTTCATAACGCCGTCGTCACACTCTCGGCCCATGTTTCGATTACTGTCGGCTATACTCAGCGCGGTTTCACCCCTATGAATTAAATCTTTTCGGAGGGGATACAGCATGCGTTCGCATCAGATTCTAAACACCAGGTTTACATCAACTGTCGGCATCGGCTTATTGCCAGTCGTCGCCGTTCTCTTTATCACCTGTGTTACCAGTTCTGCACCACGACAAACTGCTACCTACGAAATAGACAATCAAAAGGGAAAGTTCATTGCACATGCTTTTGCGGGAGGCCTCTTCTCGTTTAAGGGTCACGATCACTTTCTTGCAGCGCGCGACTTCTCAGGTGAGGTTCAATTAACTCCCGGGACAGTAACTCCGGCTTCTCTGCACCTGGTTGTGAAGGCAAACTCCCTCGAAGAGACAGGAACAGTTTTCACTGATGAACAAAAGAAGATCATCAACAAGGAGGTTCACGACATAGTCTTACTCCCCGAGCAATATCCGGAGATTGTTTTTCAGAGTACTAGTGTCACGGCCAGACCACTGGCTGCCGGACAGCATGACGTGAAGATAGTAGGGAACCTGACACTGCACGGAGTCACGCGTCAGGAGACGATTCCCGTCAAGCTTTCGTTGAGTGATCAGGACCTGCAGGCAGTAGGTGAGTTCACTATCGATCGTGGCCATTACAAAGTGAAGGCAACGTCAGCCTTCCACGGTATGGTAACTGTTCAGGACAAGATCAGGTTTGAGTTCGACATCGTCGCCCATAGAAAATGAGAAGATCCAGGGTGACAACGAAGTCTTTACCGTAAGGCAGTATCGACTTAGATTCGAGCGGCTCTTTTAATTGAGAGCGATGTTGGGTTGAGCTTTCGCTGTATCAGCCTGTAGCGATTCTGAGGGAACCCAGAAGAGTATCCGGCCGCAGTTGTCACAGGTGATTATCTCTTCTCCGCGACGAATCTCAGCCATTACCTGCGGTCTCAAAGACATGAAACATGCAGTACAGGATCGGTTGCGGGCTTCTGCAACCGCGACGCCATCTCGGATGCGTGCGCTGATTCGTCCATATAGAGAGCTGAGAGGTTTGGGTAATGTGACGAAGACTTGCTCACGATCAGCACGTGCAATCTTCAACTGGTCTCCCTGCTTAACAGTCTCCTCATCAAACTGTTTCAGTCGTGTTTCGCGATCGGAATTCAAGCTCGCAATTTCGCCAGCACGTTCATTGAGAGCAGCTTCAGACTGTTCCAGGGTTTCCAGCAATTCGAGGATTTGAGTTTCGAGAGTAGAAATCTGTTTGCGAGCAGCGTCAGCTTCACGGATTGCCGCTGTGTATTCCTCCTGCTTTTTGGAGGACATCAGATTTCGCTCAGCTCGTTCGACGCGTCCCTTGTGTTCAATGACTTCATTTTCAAGCCGGGCTCGATTGTGTTTAGCTTCGTCGCGACGGGTTTCGAGGGCCCTTATTTCAAAGGCGCGCTGATCGAACTCTCCTTCGATCTCAGCGCGCCTCTGTGGTATCGCTTCTAAGTCTTTTTCTAGTTTTCGTATGGTGGTGTCCAAATTCTGCAAAGCGATTAACTTCTGCAATTCCGCTTTCACTCTTTATGCACTCCTCAAAAGATCAGGTTTTTTTATGACGACTTTCATCGCTTTGATGATCACACAACAGGAGCTTTTGGGCAAGAGGAGGCGCTGAAATGGGGTTCAGGCAGAGGCGGCACCAAGGCAGGAAGCAGAGCAAGAAGGAATTATTGGTCGGTTATCATTTGACATTTATCAGTTATCAGTTTGGGTCTTTTAGGAGCAAACAGACAGATCGAACTCAATTCAAAGTGTTTGTTCCAAACAAGGACTTAGCTTTTCCCTCAAACTGACAACTGATAAATGTCAAATGATAACTGGCCAATGATCCCTTCCTGCCGCTACGGAATTAGATCGGGCCCCGACTTAGATCGGGCCCCGACTTGTCCTAATCACCCGGACATTCGGAACCCTGATTCGGGGCGTCTGGATGTCTATCGAAGGAATTGTTGGTAGTTCGATACTGGGCATCGCGATGTTTATTTCCGGGACTGTCCCCAGTTCGATTCTCGGTATGACAATTCGCCGTCCTATCTGCGGACCGCCAATCGTTCCACCATGTAAGCCGCCATCCAACGGCATCACCCGCATCGTCTGCTGAGTCCTGTTGCGAATAATGGTCAGCGTAACTTCGCCCTCTTTCTTGCGATTGATAATGCGCGAAATATCGCCACTCGTCTCGACAGACTCACCATCGACCGCAGTAATTACGTCGCCGGCTTTCAGACCAGCCTTTGCCGCGGGGCCATCTTCAGACACTGAAGTAACAAGCACCCCTTTGCCGCCGGTGACACCAAAGTAATCGGCCAGCTGCCTAGTGAGTTCTGTAGTACTGATGCCGATTCTGCGACTACCAGCCAGCGCAAATGTCCACGGTCCATCGTTATTAAACGTCGGTCCTTCCCATTCCCAGTTTCCGCCGTTGCCTCTTAGTAATCCTTTGAAGGCTTCGTTGCCGCTCCGACGGCCCATCGTCGCTGTTACTTCATGCTCGGCGCCGCTTCGACTAATTGCGACGCGAACGGTTTGGTCGGGTGCAATCTCAGAAACCACGCGATTGAGCTTACGCACACTCGTTACATTTTCGCCGTCAATTCGAAGAATCACGTCACCTTGCTTGAGGCCTGCTTTTTCGGCCGGACTGTCTTTGACGATGCGCGTTACTCCGACACCTCGAACCTGGTTGAGGTTGTAACGGGCCATGTTCTCTTTGCTGATGTCTTCAGCGTAAACACCCAGGAATCCGCCGCCGGTCACTAGCGTCATCATGTCTTGAGCCGCGTCGTCCGGTTCAGGTGCAGGAGGCGGAGTCGTACCCTCCTGAGCCAGCGCGATGCCGGTGGTTAGAGTAATCGCAACGAGGAGACTAAGTACGTGCTTAGTTTTCATAAACGAATCCCTCCGGAAGAGTTTTGCCCTTACACGCGGGAGGCAGGATGGTGGTTCCAAAAAAATTCGGAGTTGAGGGTGTGAATAGAGAGGCGAGCGTGTTTTCGCTATCAGAGCTTTTGCACAAGCCTTACTGAGGGAGTCCAATACGTCGTACAAGATCTGCAAATCGTGGATCTGAGTGCAGTACATCGAACCTGGGTTCGAGTTTTATATTTGTCATCTGATAGCTGCGTTCCTCGAAACCCTTTTCCAAATACACAAAGGCCTGATCCTTGTCTCCTAGCCCTGCATAGATCAATGCGATGTAGCCAGAGCGTACGTACCGTTGTTGAGAAAACTGTTTTAATTCGTTTATTTGTTCCTGAGCTTCGCTCTTTCTTCCGGTCACTGCATACAGGTGACCTAAACCGGCAACTGCATGCTGCGGATCTCTCCCAGACAGGGACATCGCTTTCTTGAACGCCGCAAAGGCTTCGTCGTACATACCTTTCTGCTCATAGGCAGCGGGAAGGAATTGATGCACAGGAGGAAAATCAGGATCCAACTCCAGCGTTTTCTTGAATTGATCGATCGCACGATCGTAATCGCGTTGAAAATAATAAGCCACCCCTAGCTCAAAATTGATAATTGGGGATAGCGGATCCAGCTCTTGAGCCAGCAGTTTTTCCTTAGTGGCTTCTTCTGGTCGACCCATGCATTGCAGATATCCTCCGTACCATTGGTGAGCTGGAGCATAACGTGGATTCAACTGTATTGCTCGCTTGTATTCCTTTTCAGCCCCCGCCCAGTCCCAATCATAGGCAGCTAACACCCGCCCCAAAGTCGTATGCGCTTCGGCGAGTGACTCATTAAGTTCCAACGCACGCGTTGCTGCGGCTCTAGCTTTTGGCATCGCATCTCTAGGTGGCATCTGACTAAGGGGCACGACGTATGCATCAGCCAGACCGGCGTAAGCAAGCGCGAACGTCGGATCCTTTTCGATCGCCTGATTATAATAATCAATCGCTTTATTGAGTCCTTCTTGGGTACGTTTGTTCCAATGGAAACGGCCCCTCAGGTAGAGTTGATAAGCTTCCTGGTTCTCTGTATAGCGAGTGGAGAGCGCACGATCGTCTCCCGAAACCTTAAGCTTCAGGTTCTCAACGATCTCCTTTGCAATTTCACGCTGCGTCACCAACAAGTCTGACACCTTTCGATCATATTGCTCGCCCCATAGAAGTCTATTGTCGTTAACGTCCACAAGCTCGGCGCTAATTGTCAGGTTGTCGCCGCGTTGCACTATCCGTCCTGAAAGAACCGCACTGACGCCAAGCTCCTTGCCCACGCTAATGGCGTCGGCTTTTTTCCCCTTGAAACTAAACACTGTGCTTGTCGGACTTACTTTTAGACTCGGTAACTGGGACAAGCGGTAGATGAGAGATTCAGTTAGACCGTAAGACAGATATTCAGAGTCTTGATCAGAACCGAGAGTCTCGAAAGGCAAAACTGCAATTGAATCGAACGTGACGTTGGACTTTCGAGACCTTGAGTAGGCGAAAACAGCAATCAGCGCTGAAGCCAGGACAAGTGCTACTACTAATGTCGCGAGTTTGTGCTGCGTGAATATCGACACGACGTGTTCTGATCCAGACGAACTGGTAACGCGTTGTGGAGTCGCTGCCGTAGTCCCATAGTTCGAGGTTCGTGAGGACTCGTTAGTGTGTAGTTCGGGTGACGCCGTGCGCTCGATCTCTGCGCTAACTTCCAGTTTGCGTTTCAGGTTACGCAAATCAATCAGTAAATCCTTCGCCGACTGATAACGCTCTTCACGATCTTTTGTCAGCGACTTAGCAACGATGCGTTCAAGTTCAGGTGGGACTTCGTCCGAATAGCGCGTGAGTGGCGGTGGCTCCTTTTGTAGTATGAGGGCCAGAGTTTCAGTGGCGGTATTCGCGACGAACGGTACGTGCCCGGTTACCATCTCGAAAAGCACTGCACCCAGACTCCACAAATCTGTGCGAGCATCAGTCGCCATACCTTTGGCCTGCTCGGGCGACATATAATTCGCGGTGCCCATCACAACGCCGGGTCCGGTATGAACTTGTGCTCTCGTCGGAGCGTCCGGGTCGCCGGCAAGAGTCTCAGGCTCAACCAGCTTAACCAACCCGAAGTCCAGGAGCTTCGCGTAACCATCCGTGCGCACCATGATGTTTTCGGACTTGACGTCGCGATGGACAATACCGGCCGCGTGAGCAGCTGAAAGAGCTCCGGCAATCTGAATTGCAATCTCGAGAATCTGCGCGAGGCTGAGTCCACTCTTGATCCGCTGCTGTAGCGTCTCGCCCTCAACGAACTCCGTAGCAATAAAGCGCAAGTCGCCGACTGATCCAATTTCGTAGATGGTCAGTATGTGTGGATGATTTAGCGCCGAGGCTGCCTTAGCTTCGAGAACAAAACGCTGCAGCCTGGTCTGTTGCGAGGCAATGTGGGCAGGAAGAATCTTTAGAGCGACGGTACGATTGAGATCATTGTCGGTAGCCTGGTATACCTCACCCATGCCACCTTCGCCAATCTTCTTGCGAATTTCGTAACGCCCAAGTCTTGTTCCGATAGAAAGCGTCATATCCTGAACCAGCAAATCGCGATGGGTTCAAGTCAGTAGAACACGTTAGGAGCGGACCCGTGGAATATTTCTCTTAGAGCGGCTTATAGACTTCCTTCTGGCCACTGAGTTCGTAAGCCAGTTTACCCTCAGTGTGGGCGAGATCAAGGTGAGCAACGGCTTCAGAGACTGCGAGGAACTTGTGAACATCGTCAGCGCCCGGGAACATTTCCAGCGAAATATCCCATGCTGTGGCGCCATTCTTCGAAACGAGTTTGACGACTTTTGCTTGTCGTTCCTGAATTGCTCTGATGTAGCGATTGAAAAGCTCGTCGTAATCGTGGACCGGTTCACCATGACCGCCATACACAAGCGTCGGCGCAAATGTGCGTAGACGAGCCAGGCTCACGAGATATTCGGCAAGCGACGGAAAACGCTTCGAAGGATCGATTGGATCAGGAGACAAAACGGGATTAGGAGTAATGCGCTTCAGCACACAGTCACCAGCGATGATCGTGCGATCTGCCTCACGTACAAAAGAACACGAACCTGGTGTATGACCAGGAGTGTGAACAATTTTCAGTGACCCTGATTCAAATTCCAACTCCGCGTCGTCCCATAGTGGCGAGTGTTCATGATCTCCAAATGAGTCGGCGTATTTTCGAACGCCTTCATACATTCGACGCATCCTCACAATTTCGTCGTCAGGCACACCGGCGCGAACCAAAAGGTTTCGATGTTCGTCGTATTCCAGGCGGCTGTGTCGATGGCCAGTTTCCCATTCATGAACAAGCACCTCCGCGTTCTTAGCTTCGTCACGTATTGAACGAGCGAGCCCACAATGGTCTTCGTGTGCGTGCGTGAGAACGATGCGACGAATATCGGAGACGCGAAACCCCGCCGACCTTAATCCCGCGCGTAAAGCTTCGATCGCTTCTTTGGTTTTAGGGCCAGTATCGATGATGGTGATCGGATCTTCGGCGATGAGGTAGACGTTGACCGGACCGATGTAGAAAGGTGTGGGGACGGAAATAGGTATGATCTTCATACTGCTAGTTAGATCTCAAATTTCAGATCTCAGATCTCACAGTGTTCACTCGTAAAAAGCGGGTTTCTGAAGAACTAAAATTAACTGAAATTTCAAATCTGAGATCTCAGATCTCACAGTCATTCACTCGAAGAAGCGGTTCTGAGATTTGAAATTTCAAATCTGAGATCTCAGATCGCATAGTCATTCACTCGTAGAATTTCCTTTGTATCGGTATTGCTCCCATTCCTTCTTGCGCTCTTCGCGATCTTTTTTAGCTGCGTCCAAGCGTCGGCTTTTGTCTGTCAAGTAACGTTGCCCCTTGATATCTGTATTCTGGAGCGAGTTACACCAGCCATGAAGTTGTCGGGAAACTTTTGTGGCGCGGTTCCTGATATCCAAGACTTCGTTTACTAGATCTTTAAACCGACTTAGCCGTTCTAGTAAGTGCGTCAATGATCTCACTTCACCAGACGATCCTCGTGATATGTAAAGAAAAGTGAGAGTCTCTTGAGTTGTGCCTCGCTCAAAACCTTCGGCAATATTGTTAGAAACTGAAACGCCTGCTCTTTCGATTTGATCCTTGAGCGTGAAATATCCCTTGAATTCGTCATGCGCGGTTAACTCAAAGATCCTGATGGCCAGTTCAATAGCATCCTGCCAAACAGGCAATTCTTCAAAACGGCTGTATTTCATGTGAGGAAAACCTCCAAGGTGAGACTTGGATAAAGCCCGTGTGAGATCTCAGATCTCAAATCTGAGATCTCAGAACATTAATTGGTGTTTACTGTGAGATCTGAGATCTTGGATCTGAGATTCGTGGTTTCCGAGATCTTAGTATGTGTATTTATTCGCCACAATCATCTCATCTGCAATCCTCTGCCTCGCCGCAATCGTATTCATTGGCTGCAACTTCGTGAATCGCCGCAACGCAGCCAGCAGCGTGCGCAACTCATCGCCTTCCGACATCCCCGCCAACGTGTTCTTCGCACGTGCTTCGATCCGTTCAACTGCGTCGTTGCAGAACACTCGCGTCATGTCGAGATAACGAGCCGCCGCCTCTTCGCCTTGCGACTCCACCAACTTCCGGGCACGCAGAATTGCAGTCTCCATCGCGTACGTATCCATGATCACATCGGCGATACCCATCAAGATCTCCTGCTGGTCGCCAAGCTTCATCATATATTTCTGCGCAGCAGTTCCCAGTGTCATCAAAGCTACCTTCTTTGCGTTTTGTGCGAGCTTCTGTTCCGCGGCAAGGATTGTGTCATCGTCGTCGAAGCCCCCCAGCTGCGGGGAAAGGACTTCATCCATAAGAGCCTGCGCGGCGGGAAGTAGAGCAAGACGCCCACTCATCGCGCTCTTCATCAAGCGACCTGGAATCAACATGCGATTGATCTCGTTTGTGCCCTCAAAGATTCGATTGATGCGGGCATCGCGATAAGCTCGTTCGGCCGGATAATCTGCCGAGTAACCGTAGCCGCCGTAAA
>DATEXA010000219.1:0-4101 GCA_035257465.1 Pyrinomonadaceae bacterium
CAAAGGCTCGGCTTCAGAGCCTGGCAGTTCAGAAATCTTGCCGACGATGCTTTTATAGGCTACCGCAAAACCCTTAGACAAATAACTAGATCGCCTGCCTCTTTTTTGGGGGTGTGCAGATTGTGTTTGTCCTCGCGCGCGCGTACTGGTCTCAAAATACGAGACACTTGCTCCCAGTTGTATCCAACGGGAGAAGAAGCTCCGGGCATATCACTTGCTGTTCAGCAGCCCCCGCGAGGTCGTTGGGTTTTGCAAGGGCTGATTGAGGCATGTTACTGTAACCTCTTCCTCTTCTTTCAGTGCCATAGCTGTGGCAACTGAAATGCGGCCAGGTCTTCTGTTTCACCTTGTAGCCGCCCCGGGCCAAATCCTACTCAACTCGAAAGGAGTTTCTATGCGAAAGCTTCTTTTTCTTGCGCCCATTTTGTTGTCTGTTACCGCACTTGCTCATGCAGACACCTTCTCGATCAGCATCATTGTTGACGAGCAGGGTCACGGAACTCTCACGAACACCGCCGGCTTCAAAGGCACTCTGAGCAGTTCATTGAAGGCTGATCCAGGACCAGGCGGTCTCCCAAGTGTCTTGACCTACGATCTTCTTAATCCGCCCGGTCTGGTCTCTGGAGACGTCCTTATGCGCGAGCCTGGCTCGGGTTTTATCTTGGATGTTGTCCGGTTCAACTCTTCCAACGGATCACTGGTCTTCTATTCCGACAATATTGATGGCTTTGACAGTCTCGCAGATAC
This sequence comes from Pyrinomonadaceae bacterium, assembly GCA_035257465.1. Taxonomy (GTDB): domain Bacteria; phylum Acidobacteriota; class Blastocatellia; order Pyrinomonadales; family Pyrinomonadaceae; genus PSRF01. Next base: position 748 of record DATEXA010000219.1, read on the forward strand.
CTTTGGACCTCCTTCGCAACTCTACGCAAATATGATCACCATCAACGAGATTGGACCTGAGAGCAACAATTTCGCGATCTACACACCGATCGCCGGTCAACCTGGCTTTGTTGCGGGAGCGGCTGGCCCTGTGACTTATACGCTTATCAGCGATGTGCCCGAGCCTACGAGCCTGGCTCTTCTCGGTACCGGTCTTATCGGAGCTGTTGGCGTCGTACGCTGTCGGTTCCGCATGGAGTAGCTTCTATCCGCCGCAGTCAACGCCCAGTGCGAGCATGAGCCACGGTGGAACCGCTCTAGATTCCGCCTCCCGCAACTATACCGCCTAGGCGTTCCAGACATGGTGATTCAGAGAATCTTGCGTCATGCGAACGTGAGCACGACGGCAACCTACTACATCAAGACCGCTCCATGTGTCGGTAGTAGGTCCGCCAATGCATTCCTTTGGGTTTGAATACCGGGTCATCAATGATGCCCGTTCCGCCTAGTTTCTCGTGGATCATGGTGCAAAGAACGCGCCGATCACGTTCTTCGCATAGAGAAATTCGGTCCAAGCCCAACTACCGTATGCAAGGATCGTTAGTATGAAACCGACAACCAATACTCCAAGATGGGGTCGTTTTACCACGCCTTTAGTCAATGTGAACAGCCCAATGCACCCAAGAATTATCAGGCCAGCTTCCATGATTGGAGGGTCGCTGGGGTCGTGGTGATGCAAGTCCTGCTTGCCCCAAATCCACCCCATACAAATGAGAGGGACGGAGATAGCGATAAGCAAAAGCGTTCTCACCGTCATTTCTAAATTCGACCAACTGCTGCTGAAAGGCTTATCCCTCGCGCGCGCAAGGTATGAAAAGCAGCACAGCACAACAAACGCGAAACCGTTGAATACAGCACCACGAAGGACAATGGCCCGCTCAAACAATCGGCTTACACGCTCTGTCTGATCCGAACCTCGTTTGAAGACGGCTTGTTCCTGGACCAGGAATACACTATCGACACTTTTCCCGCAGTCCTCCTCGTCGACTTGGGACTGACAGTTTTTACATGGCAGTTGAGCGGCCGCACCTTTCCAGCATTCTTGCGGGGAGACCGTGTGCTGCGGAGGGACCTTGGGCTGACACTTACACCTTAGCTGAGCGGTGGCACAGTAGAGGCGTCCGCAAACTGTGCCGGGACCAAGCTTCAGCAAATCATCGGAATACTCGAGGTACGCGCCGGTTCGAATATCTTGTATCTTGATGAACGGCGCGGGCATATCTGCATCATTCAGTAACTGAGTTGCTAGGGGAGATATGGCGGATCCCAAGAAATAAACAGCGGCTACGACCAAGATAGTAAGCGCTGTCATCTCTAACTTCTCTGAGATAAACGAGAGGGACGTGCCGCCTCTCACATTGCTAAGCTCCAATTCGGGTATGAAGATTCTGACCAGAAGGGTTAACCAAGGCAATGCAAGTAGACCGACAATCGTAGTCTCGAAAGCAAGCTTGAATACATCCATGTTGACGGCCAGTCGCGCAGGTCCGAGGGAACCTTATCGCATATTGATAGGTCTAGAATGTAGACGAAAGAGTAGCCTCAGTTTTGCTCCATGGCAAGCTACAAATGTGTCACCGGCTATCGCCACATGAACTCCCGCACTATGTGCAATGAGGCCAGCCCTAGCTTCAGCAATGATGTGCCCTCAACTGAGAGTGCAAAACGTTGCATCTTGATAGCGGTCAATCTCGGGTGTACGTTTTATCGCGCACAGATTTTCTATTCTCCGATTCGAGGCTTCTTTCGCTTACGTCTCACTGAAACACTGCCTGAAACAGGACATACGAGTTGCAATACTCCTCGCAGTGATCGCTTGGCTGATGATCGGTCACTGAACAGGCCTATCGGCGAAGCATCAGAAGCGACCCGCAGTTGATAGGGTTCGGGTGAGCGTGGCCTATTTGGTCCAGTTCGGTCGCGGTAAATCCACCCACAGCCGCAATCCGTCTGCAAGCGTCATCCCCTCGGGAATGGAAATCATTCGGCACACTTGCCCAGCTTCCCATCCATGGCTTCTTCGCAATCGAATACTCCCACCGGCCTCCATAAGCGACTACTGATCCCACCATCGCCCTTTCTCTCCATCTCAGGAAAACTGAACATTTGAATATGACCGCACTTATCGCATTTTAGAACCCCCATCCGATGACCTTGAGGAATTCGGACACCGATCTCAGGGAAAGAGTCTGGCGGCAAAGTGCTCTCATAATATGTCCTTCGGACACCGAGCTTCTTGTAAGAACCCAGCCCGCAAAACCGGCAGCGGATGGCAATCGAGGGCTTAAGAGGAGCGTAGTCACCCAGAACAAGGCTCCTCATCTCTTCCATCGCGACACCTACCTCACTCATCGAAATACGTCTTGATGGTTCCCGCACCACCATTCGATCGAGCAGACTATGAACGTGCTCGAATCGCTGGTCGTTAAGCATATTTACTAACGATACTGATTCACTCCGATGATCCTCACGAGAAAATACTCTTCCTCCCGACACGAGAAAGTAAATTACCTTTCCGAGACTGTAGACATCGGTCTTTTCAGATGGCTCCCCAAGACCTTGTTGTCCTGATTCCATTTCTGGGGCAATGAAATTGATGGACCCACAGCCTCGTCGGTTAGAGTGACGGGTTGTCCTCCCTCAATGAAGCAAATTCCGAAATCTCCGAGGACAACCGTTCCATCCTTACGGAAAAGGATGTTCGGCGGCTTGATATCGCGGTAAACAATGCCGGCTCTGTGTGCAGCATTCAGAGCGTCGATAATCGGCAGAACGTCTCTCGCAACAGCGCTAATGTCTCCACGGTACTGAGTAGCTCTACTGCCAAGTTCTCCACCCTCGCAATACTCGCTGATATAGTATGGCGGACTTTGATCGATATCACTATCAACGATTCTCAGAATATTTGGGTGTTCCAGCTTGGCGGTAGATTCAATCTCTCGCTTGAAGCGTGTTCGTCGTTCTACGCTGCTAGTATTTTTTAGCCTCTTCTGAACGAACAACTCTTCTTGCTCGGAATCCTTTCTCTTAACAAGGAAGATTTCACCCTGACCTCCCGCTGTCAGACTGCGTATCCTCTGCCATTTTTCAGTCAATCGCTTCCTAGGCGATTCGAGTGATTCGGGATTAGTTAGGTTCATCGTCCCTTTCTTAGCAAGTCGCTAAAGTTTAGCGCAAAAGCGAGCCAAGCTTTTTGTAGAGTTGCATAACTGCGATGCGTCCGAGTGGAAGACCACTCGCACTTGCCCACCACTAACGTCGATCAGAGAGTCTGACGTTGCCATATCGTTGTACCTCCTGTAACCGATAGTTGAC
>DATEXA010000220.1:0-4684 GCA_035257465.1 Pyrinomonadaceae bacterium
GGCTGGCGACTGACTCAGCCGCCTATGAAGAGTGGTATTTGCTCGAGGACTCGGCAGCGATGGATCGAATCAACCATGCTGCCGTTCACGGTCCCTGCGAAGAACCTCATAACCGGGTTGCTAAAAATGCGCTTGGCGGAGTGGGTGGTTTATATCGATTGCGCGCTGGACACGAAGCTTTGGACACCGCTACATATGCAACCTGGTTTTCAAAACCAACCGGCGTTTCGTATGCAGCCTTCGACGCGCGGCTTGGACCTATCGTCGTTGAAAGGAACGCGACCCTCTGGGCTCGACAGATGACGCTCGGACCCACCACAGAATTTTGTCTGCATCACTCATCCGACATCCAACTTCTTCCCGAACTAACCAGTGCAACCTTGCGCTTGAAAACAATCTGGCGCGGACACCGCTAAAGAAACACTGTCTGTTACCAACTAAGCTGCGCCAATAGTGGGCAGTGATCAGACGCCGCCGTAATAATCTCCTTTGGCTCGATAAGCACATCACACTCAACCACTCGCTCTGAGAACACCTTCGGTACAAACACGTAATCCAAACGCACATGAGGGTTCCATGTGGGAAATGTATAGCCCTTGACCTCTTTGTGAAGACTGCGGTAACTGTCGATGTAACCCGAGTCCAACATCAATTGAATTGTGTCTCTTTGTAGTTTCCGTCCGCTAATCCAGATAAGCGCTCTTAACCAGCCCGGCAGACGATGAATTTCCAAAACCTCTCCCGGTGCGAGCGTATTGAAGTCCCCCGCCAAAATATGAAATCCGTCCTGATGTCGTTTGATTCCCTCAAGCAACGAGCGAATCTCTCGTGCACGTCGTCGTTCATCCCACTTGGAAAACCGTGCGCTCAAGTGAAGTCCGAAGATCCTCAATTCACTCCCTGCAGGAACAATCTCGAGAAACGAATGCTTGGCGCCGGCAGGGTAATGCCACTCGTGATACGCAATCTCATTTCGACTGAGGTAACCAATCGAGTGATTTGCACGGGCCGCCCAGTAAGGTAAACCAGTCAGACCAGAAAGGCGTTCGATTACCGCCGGGTGAATCGCTTCCTGAAACACAACGATGTCCGGTGCTGTTCGCTTGATGACTTCAGCGAGTTCATGTTCGCGACCCAATCCGCCGAAGCGAATGTTGTAGCTTAGTATTTTTAGGTTCACGCACCTTGCCCAGCTGGAATTACAACGTAATAAGGCTCGCCCAACAGGACATCGCGCGTGTAGAGTACGAGACTCGAGGTCGCCTGGAAATTGACCGGACGACTCACCAATTGCTGCAACGATTCGCGCAATGGGTTCAGGCTTGGTGCGATGTCCGGATCGCTATCACACAAGGGCTTCGTGTGCAGTCCCGGAATATAGTAGCCAGCGCTGGCCCATTCGCTCATGACTTTGTTACCGACCAGCGTCACATCAAGATCGCTGGTCCCCTTGCCCTGCGAATCGAATGGTGCGCCGTCTTCATGGCGTTTGTTCGTCACAACACTTCCGCGAAGAACGATGCCAGTGCCTTCAGGAATTCCCTGTTGCAATTTTCGATAGAACGCGATGAAAAGACGTTCATCGCCATCAAAGCCGAGAGTAAGAACTCGCGCGCGTATCTCGGCCTCGCTCATTTCTTTTATATCCTTGGGCATAGTGATCCCTCGAAACAAACCTAAGTTGATCTTGCGTGGGGGCTGGTCTAAGGGAGAATCAGTGGGAGATCATGGCAACCACTTCGTAGAACTCTCTAGTTCCCTCCCGGATGTTCTTTACGGTAATACGCTCGTTGTTGCCGATAAAGTCAGCAGTTGTGAAACTCGATTGTTATATATCATTCGATTTTTATTCTGGCAGATGTGAGTTCGGAGACTACCTCAATTGCAACTCAGCAACTACCGGCACATGATCAGACGCCAGCGTCTGAATAGTAGAAGCTTTCCTCGCTTTGAATCCGTCAGCCCGATAAAAAATATGATCAATTCGCTTGATAGGCTTGTCCGCCGGATAACTAAAACCTTCATCTTTTGCATGACTGGCAACCCACGCATCTTCAAATTTCGATCGCATCAGGTTATAAGCAGCGCCAGCCGGTTCATCATTCATATCTGCGACGACGATCAAAGGCCCTTGCACCGGCTCCAGAAACTTCAGCAACTGTTCCGTCTCGAACACTCGACCGTCCTCATATTGATAGTCAAGATGCGTCGTAACAAAGTTAACCACCTTGCCATCAAACTCAATTTCAACTCTTAACATCCCTCGCCGTTCTGCTTCACGCTTGTTCGCAAACATCTGATGCTCGACATTCTTCAGCAACGCCCGCGACAGAATCGCTACGCCGTATTGTCCGCCCTGGTAATCGAGATTGTGTGCGAATGCATAATCCATTCGCGTCATTGCGGCCAGCTCAGCGATCTCATCTTTTCCTTCGGTTCGTTTCACTCCACGGTCCACTTCCTGAAGCCCAACCAGATCAGGTTTGTCGTGATTGATAACGTCGGCGATGCGTTGCAGGTCAAGCTTCTTATCCATGCCGACTCCGACATGGATGTTGTATGTCATGATGCGAAGAGTTTTTTTGAAGACCGCAGGGGCTGGAGTAAACGCATGCGTCGCTGGAAACAGTAACAACGAGATGACAACCGCGAAAATCGTGTGAACAACCAGTGGAAAGGTTCGTCTTGTTGTCATTTGTGCTGGCGTCAGAATGCTTCGCATCATAACATGGCCAACAACTAAAGTTCTGAGCGCTTTCGAGACTCCGTACTGGTCTTGGGGCTTTGGTCTTTAATTAAGTGCAGCGCTCCGCTTTGAAAAACAGATTGACTTAAGACAATCCAAATCCCAAAGACCTAAGACCACTGTTCATGTCTCTTTTCCCCGTGCTTGCCATGCTGTGCGCAGCGTTTGCCGCTGGCGCAATCAATGCCATAGCCGGCGGCGGCACGCTACTCACCTTTCCCGTTCTGATTTGGTTAGGCCTTGATCCAAAGGTCGCTAATGGAACCAGCACAGTAGCCTTGTGGCCAGGTTTATTTGGCGGCCTCTTCGGTTATCGAAAGGAACTGGAGAACAGTTCAACCATACTCATACGTCTCGGCACCACGAGTGTCATCGCCGGCGCAATCGGTGCGTGGCTACTCATTCGCACACCTTCCCCAACTTTTGCCCGGCTAGTCCCGTTTCTCATTCTCTTCGCCACGATACTTTTCATGTCACAAGGCGAGATCAGCAAACGTTTTAAATTCGGCAAACTCGACGAAAAGCCTGCGACGGGATGGTGGATTGGCGCAATGGTTTTTCAATTCTTCTCAGCCATGTATGGAGGTTACTTCGGCGCTGGAAACGGAATCCTCATGCTGGCTGCGCTTGGTTTGTTAGGTCTCAACGAACTTGCGCGCGCAAACGGAATCAAGAACTTCCTTGGCATCTGTATCAACAGTGTTGCCGTACTTGCCTTTTCGCTTAATGGACTGGTTGTTTTTCGAGACGCATTAATAATGGCGATCGGCGCGATGGCGGGAGGTTACTTCGGTGCAAGGATGGCTGTTCGCATTGGTCAACTCTGGATACGTCGTGGCGTGATTGTGATCGGATTTGTGATTTTTGTTGTGATGGCATGGAAGATCAGGCATTAGAGGAAAGTCCATCCGCAGAACACGCCGACTACGCAGGTTCTTGGATACAGAAAACACTCAAAACACATTCGATAGTCTAGGTAAGTAATCGGCGTAATCTGCGGATCGTTTTCCAATATATGACAAAGCAGAAACTAAAGCGCGAGTTTTACACACGCTCAAACGTTCTCACAATCTCGCGTGAGCTGCTCGGAAAACTTCTCGTGGTACCGGATGAACACGGAAATCGCGTTTCCGGAAAGGTTGTGGAAGTGGAAGCATATCGCGGACCCGAAGATCGAGCATCGCACGCCTACGGAGGCCGACGGACAAAACGAACAGAGACGATGTACCAGTCTGGCGGCATGTCGTACGTCTATTTCGTCTATGGCATGTACCACCAGTTCAATGTAGTCACTAACGTCGAAGACGTGCCTCACGCGATTCTTGTGCGTGGGTTGGAGCCGGTTGAAGGCATTGAGACCATGAGAAAGCGACGGCATTCCCACGCTGATCGAAGTCTTACGAATGGGCCGGGAAAGTTGTGTCTGGCGATGGGAATCGATCGTAGTCTCGATAGAACTGACTTACTTGGAGAACGAGTATGGTTGGAAGAATTCGAGAAGGTGCCTGCGTCAAAGATTGCGAAGGGCCCACGAATTGGAATCGATTACGCGGAGGAGTGGATCGAAAAGCCCTGGCGGTTTTGGATTAAAGGGAATGGGTGGGTGAGCAGAAAGTGATTTCAGATTGAAGATCTCAGATTTCAGATTGTATTTACGATCAAGCTTCCTGGTCTAATCTGAAATCTGCAATCTTCAATCTGAAATAGCTAATCGCTTCCGTACCGAGTCTCCATATGCCTTATCCGGTAGCCTGACAAAAGCAACACACCCGCAGTCACTATTAACAGGCTTGGAATCGCGATCCACGCAGGTGTTGGATCAGCCACCACCGCGAACGGTCCCTCCGAAACCGGCACTGGAACCAGAGAATTCAGATAGTGAATTACGCTAACTTTCTTGAGTAGGGGCGGCAACAAAAAGTTCAACCACTCCCAGCC
>DATEXA010000221.1:0-3153 GCA_035257465.1 Pyrinomonadaceae bacterium
GTTCGCGTGGTGATCAAGCCGAGTCGGCTGACGCTTCTCGACTTGGATTCGAGAGACAAAGAATCATCCAGCGGGATAGCGCGCAACTGAGTGTCCGAAAATCTCCGCTAAGTTTCACAAAGGATCGCGTAAATCCGTTTGACCTAAAAGCCGCCCTGCTTAAGAAACACGCGCAACACCCGGTAATCAGCCCGCACACACACGGGGTTGAACACGGGCCAAATGTCTGGTTGACTAATTCCAAGCTGCCTAACCTCGCGTGTGTTGCTAGAAGTGGTGCCGTCACCTTTTTGACACCGACTTGTTATTTTTTGACAACAGTAAGGAATATCTCACGCGGTTTTCAGTCTAGAAATATGAATGCCGCAGTACCGGCGTTCTTAGAAACAATAAACTAATCAACAACTTGAGGTAAACATATGTTCAGAATGGTAACCATTTTTGCGTCAATTTGCTCTTTCTTGCAGGTCGCTCCGTTTGCGAATGCAGCGACGGACGAACAACAGAATCCGGCCCAGCCCGTCAACGCAGTGATCGAGTGGAATAGAACCCTTTTGACGATCGTTCGCACGCCCGGCGCTCAGTCAGCTAGCATTCACTCAACTCGCAATTTCGCGATTTTGCACGCCGCCATCTACGACGCCGTCAATAACATCCACCTAAGGTTCAGTCCTTACCTTGTGCGGCTTCCCGACGTTCCGAGGAGCGCATCCGAAATAGCTGCGGCCGATGAGGCAGCACATGATGTCCTCGTGTTCCTATATCCTGCGTTTCAAATGTCGTTGGACACGGAACTGCAGCAGGACTTAGCGCAGATTCCTGATAACAAGAGGAAAACTCAGGGAGTAGCCGTGGGGCAGGCAGTTGCCAGCCAGCTGCTCGCCGCGCGCAGCGCCGATGGAGCGAATGTAATTCCACCGCCGTACGTCCCGGGTAACCAGCCCGGAGACTACCAGTTGACGCCGCCTAATTTCGCGCCAGCAGATTTTACCCAGTGGCCCCAGGTCACGCCGTTTGCTTTGGAGCAGGCCAACGAGTTTCGTCCTGGTCCTCCTCCGACAGTCACAAGCGCTTTTTATACTGAGGCCTTCAATGAAGTTAAAAGTCTCGGGTTCATTAACAGCACAACGCGAACCGCGGAACAAACTCAGATCGGCCAGTTCTGGAACGGCAACATCCAGGACTTCTGGAACGAGATCGCACAGACTGCCGCGCTGCAGCGTAATCTCAATCTCGAGCATAGCGCACGCCTGTTTGCGCTGCTGAATATCAGCCTTGCAGACACCGCTATTGCCTTTTTCGAAGCCAAGTACACGTACAACTTTTGGCGTCCGGTCACTGCGATTCGACTCGCAGCCACTGATGGAAATCCGCAGACCGACCCGGATCCAACATGGCTTCCGCTAGGCACCAAAACCGCTCCCGACCCTTCCTACCCTGGAGCACATAGCGCAATCAGTAAAGCGGGTGCGACGGTGTTGGGGTTTTACTTCGGCGACCGATTCACTTTCGATGTTACTTCCGAATCGCTGGCAGGAGTGACACGCCATTTCACTAGCTTCTCGGCGGCGGCGGAGGAAGCTGGACTGAGTCGCATTTTCGCAGGGCAACACTTTCGAACTGACCACGTCGCAGGCAAGGATTTGGGCGGGCAGGTGGCAGAGTCTATCGACAGTAGCATTCTGGTCCCAGAGGAATAAGAGCAGGAAAGTCGGTTAGCCCTGGTGAGACTCGTCTCGCAGGAGGTGGATGATGCATGGGATGAGAAGAAGAACGTCAGTAAAGTCCAGGCGGAGCCTGATGGCGTTTTTTACAGCACTGTTGCTGGTGTCGCTCGGGAGTACGTCGGCCGGAGGTAAGGATCCGTTGTCTCCCCGGCCCAGTAAGACCGGGGAAGTTGGATTATCGAATTGAGTTACCACAAGGCTATCTAAAGGTCTATTCGGTGAGTGATGAATTCAACGATGGCGCTTACTACGCACACAGTTCCTACGCCATCTATTCCATTGACGGGAGGCTCTTCAAGAGGGTTGAAAATAATATTTCCCGCACTGATGACCTAATTCCCTCGCAGGTAGCGCTTCCCATTGGGTCCTACACGGTCGTTGCTCGGTCGCAGAGAGGTGGAGAAGTCCGCGTTCACTTTGTCATCAAGGCTGGCCAGCGGACGATTGTTCAAGCTATTCGTAACTTTTCCATTTTACCAAGACTCGCATGAGCTCCGAAGCGAGGAATGAGTTTTTGACGTAAAGTACGACGATCGTTCCAGAAGATCCGCGAAGCGGCCGCAGCCGCTATAAGGCAATTAGACCAATTGCGTTCAACCGGACCCGCGCCGCCAGAAACTCTCGACGCAGAGGTTGCACGCATTGGGCACAAAAAGCTGCACCCCTACGGATGCGATCTCGTTGTTCATCGGGTGGACGATGGTGTAACGCGATTCCTGATCAAGGTCGAGATCGCGACGAAATAACGCTCGTTGCGACCGACGGGAAACATTCTGTTGAGCCAGTGGCGCCGGTCACCAACATCGTAGCAGGATAAGTCGTAGTTTTCTTAAGAGTGACTTGGATCCCGGGCATTGGATCCTTTCTTGAGTAAGAGGCCCGGTCAGGCGTCTTGCGTTGCTATATCCGATGCTCTTCCAGCACCCCAGCATTCCGAAACACCTTCTCGCACGGTGGGAATATTAGTTCAGCAAAACGGTATGAATAACTGAAGACAATGTTACCGATGAGAACATCACTAAAACCGAATCTCGAAAGGACTGATCTTTTGTTTGCTTCTCCTGTTCACCAGCAGGAACACACCGCCAGGCGCGTATCCGTCCTCTCTCCGATTCTGAAACATGTAAATACAGGCACTCTGGCGTTTGCGATGTTCATCGGTCTAGCGCTTTTGAGTAGTCCCGTTGTTGCGCTTCAATTTACTTTTACGCAAAGCAGGGACTCCCAAATAAGAGAGTCAGCTCCTGTTAAAGCGACAAAAACTGAGGTTGCTATCGACAACTTTAGTTTCTCTCCAAACACATTGACGCTATCAGTCGGCGGAACAGTGACCTGGACTAACCACGACAACGTGCCACACGTTGTGTCCAGTGCTGACAATCAATTCAAAAAGTCGCCTCTATTGAAGACTGGTCAGAGCTTTTCC
>DATEXA010000222.1:0-4793 GCA_035257465.1 Pyrinomonadaceae bacterium
AGATGTCGAAGGAAAAATTTGACCGTTCAAAACCGCACGTGAACATCGGGACGATCGGGCACGTGGATCACGGGAAGACGACGTTGACGGCAGCGATCACGAAGGTGTTGGCGAAGAACAATCCGAAAGTGCAGTTCGTGGCCTTCGATCAGATCGACAAGGCGCCGGAAGAGAAAGCTCGAGGAATCACGATCGCGACAGCGCACGTGGAGTATGAGACGGCGAATCGTCACTACGCGCACGTGGACTGTCCCGGGCACGCGGACTATGTGAAGAACATGATCACGGGAGCGGCGCAGATGGACGGGGCGATTCTGGTGGTGGCAGCCACGGATGGCCCGATGCCGCAGACGCGGGAGCACATACTGCTGGCGCGGCAGGTAGGGGTACCGGCGATGGTGGTGTTCATGAACAAGGCGGACGCGGTTGACGATCCGGAGTTGTTGGAGTTGGTGGAACTGGAAGTGCGCGAGTTGCTGAGTGCGTACGAGTTTCCGGGCGATGACATACCGGTGATCAAGGGTTCAGCGCTGAAGGCGTTGGAAGGTGACGCGGAATGGGAGAAGACGGTGCTGGAGCTGATGGCGGCCGTAGATAGCTACATCCCGACGCCGGAGCGGGATATCGAGAAGCCGTTTTTGATGCCGGTGGAAGACATCTTCACGATTCAGGGCCGGGGCACAGTGGCCACGGGGCGCGTGGAGCGCGGTAAGGTGAAGGTCAATGAGACGGTGGAGATAGTGGGCATCAAGCCGACGCGGAACACAGTGGTGACAGGCGTGGAGATGTTCAAGAAGTTGCTGGACGAAGGCGTGGCCGGCGACAACGTAGGATTGTTGCTGCGTGGTATCGATCGCAAGGACATTGAGCGGGGCCAGGTAATTTCGAAGCCGGGAAGCATTACGCCGCACACGAAGTTCAAGGCCGAGGCCTATGTGCTGACGAAGGAAGAAGGTGGGCGACACACCCCGTTCTTTACCGGGTACCGGCCCCAGTTTTACTTCCGCACGACGGACGTGACGGGTGTGGCGTCGTTGCCGGCAGGAGTGGAGATGGTGATGCCTGGTGACAACGTGGCGATGGAGATCGAGTTGATCGCACCAATCGCCATGGAGAAGGGCTTGCGCTTCGCTATTCGTGAAGGTGGCCGAACGGTAGGCGCAGGAACAGTATCGGAAGTAGTTGAGTAGTAGTATTGCCGATTTCCAATTGCCGATTGCCGATTGGAAGGCCAGTGGTGATTATCAAAATTGGAAATAGCAATCGGAAATTGGAAATGACTTATGCCGCGAGACAACATTGTGCTTCAGTGTAACGATTGCAAGAGCCGCAACTACGTTACGACCAAGAATAAAAAAACTACGCCGGATCGGCTGGAGTTTAGTAAGTTTTGTCGCCGTTGCCGCAAACACACTGATCATAAAGAGACGAAGTGAAAACCATTGCCAATTGACGATTTCCGATTGAAAAGAACTCTATTACCAAATCGGCAATTGGAAAATCGGCAATCACTACAGGGGTATAGTGTCAACGGTTAGCACGTCGGTCTCCAAAACCGAAAGTCCGGGTTCGAATCCTGGTACCCCTGCCAGTTTGAAGTAGATAGGCCCCTGAGAGAAATTCAACGAGATATGGCTGAAACAGAAAATCCAGACGTCCCGATTGCACCTCGTACCACTCTCTTAGGTGAAGGTGGAGAGACTAAGCCGGTGCGTCGAGAGCGCGGGCAGCAGTCCGGCCTTAGTCGCATTACTCAGTTTTTGCGTGATGTCCGTGCCGAGATGAAACGCGTGTCCTGGCCTTCAGTTAATGAAGTCAAAAATACTACGATCATCACTTTGATCGCCGTCATCTTTTTTGCGATCTACTTGTTTGCCATTGACCAGGGACTGTCGCGGTTGATTCTGGGACTGGATTGGCTAATTGAAAAGATAGCTAGAGCATTAGGGCTTGCCTGAGGATGAGTTAGATGCAGCAGTGGTTCATACTACATACGTACTCCGGGCACGAGAAAAAGGTGCGCGACAGTTTGAAGGCGCGCATCCGCGATACTGATCTTCAGGCAGAAATCAACGAAGTCCTGGTTCCGACCGAGACGGTTGTTGAAATGCGTGGGAACAAACGTATCGAATCGTCGCGCATGTTTTATCCCGGCTATGTGCTGGTACAGATAGAGTGTGACGATCGCGGTCATATACCAGACAACGTTTTTCACCTTATTAAATCGACTCCAAAGGTAACGGGCTTTGTGGGTGGTCATAATCCGACACCCTTGACCCCCCAGGAAGTCGATCAAATCGTTCATAACGTTACCGAGGCCGCGGAGAAGCCAAAGCCGAAGTTTTCGTATGCCGCGGGAGAAACAGTTCGTATCAAGTCTGGTCCATTCCAGAGTTTTACGGGTAAGGTCGAAGAGGTAAACGAGGACAAGTCGACTTTGAAAGTCACGGTTACCATTTTTGGTCGATCTACTCCGGTCGAACTAAATTTTCTGGATGTAGAGAAGGTTACGTTCGCTGAAGAAGAGTAGGCGGATCGTCGATTGCCGATTGCCAATTGCCGGTTGGTAAGCCGAGGCGGTCGTTGCAGCTTTAAGAGAGTTTTTTAATCGGGCAATCGGCAATTGCCAATTGGAAATAATACGATGGCTAAGAAAATTACAGGTTATATAAAGTTGCAGGTTCCCGCAGGCAAGGCTAATCCGGCGCCACCAATTGGTCCGGCTTTAGGTCAGCACGGCGTGAACATTATGGAGTTCTGCAAAGCCTTCAATGCGAAGACAGCACAAATGGATCCTGATCTGAAGATTCCAGTTGTGATCACGGTCTACGCGGATCGTTCATTTACGTTCGAGACCAAAACGCCTCCGGCTGCGGATCTCTTGAAGAAGGCGGCGGGAATCGCGAAGGGATCCGGAAAACCAAACCGAGAAAAGGTCGGAACCATTTCTCGTGCGAAGGTTGAAGAAATCGCGAAGACCAAATTGCAGGATTTGAACACGACAAGTCTCGAATCTGCTATTCGCACTATTGAAGGTACGGCCCGCCAGATGGGTCTGACGGTTGAGTAGTTTCCGATTGTCGATTTGCGCAAGACTCGCATCGATATCGGGTTTGAGAGGGAGGAAGGCCAGGCTCAGTGCGGATTGCAAAATTGTCAATCTGCAATGGAAATCGGCAATCCGTATGAACCTTGGAGATAACAAATGAAGAAACACGGTAAGAAGTATCGTGCCGCCATAGAAAAGATCGAGGCTGGCAAGAAATACGATCTCGAGGGCGGCATAACGAAGGTAAAGGAAATCGCCTCTGCGAAGTTTGACGAGACGGTTGAATTGACTGTTTGGCTGGGAGTCGATCCACGCAAAGCTGACCAACTGGTACGTGGAACACTTGTGCTTCCGCATGGCTTGGGAAAATCAAAAACCGTTTTGGTAATTGCTCAAGGCGACAAAGTGAAAGAGGCGCAAGATGCCGGCGCTGATATTGTTGGTGGCGAAGATCTGGTCAACAAGATTAAGGGTGGTTGGACTGACTTCGATGCGGTGATTGCTACGCCTGACATGATGAGACTCGTGGGTGGGTTGGGTAAGGTGCTTGGCCCCCGGGGTCTGATGCCAAATCCGAAGACCGGAACCGTTACACAGGACGTAACAACCGCAGTCAAGGAGACGAAAGCTGGAAAAGTTGAATACCGAGTCGACAAGACCGGGGTGATTCACGTTGGTGTCGGTAAAGTGTCGTTTGAAGCGGACAAGCTGCGCGACAATGCGAAGGCACTGCTCGATGCGGTCGTTAAGGCGAAGCCAGCAACCGCAAAGGGCAAGTACGTTAAGAAAGTGAATCTAGCGTCAACTATGAGTCCAGGCGTCTTGCTTGATGAGGCGGCTTACGCGAAATAGAAGTGAGGAGCTGAGAAGATGAAGACAAAAGCACAAAAGCAGAAAGACCTCGAGGCTCTCACTGAACAGTTTCAGAAAGCCCAGGCAGCAATGGTCGTAGGCTTTCAGAAGATGACCGTCGCGAAGGATCAGGAACTGCGCAACCAATTGCGCGAAGCTGGAGTTTCTTACGAGGTTGTAAAGAATACCCTCGCGCGCAAGGCTGCTGAAGGTACGCCATTCGAAGCCGCGCAAGAGCACTTCAAAGGAGTCACCGCGGTAGCGTTAAGCGCTGGCGATCCCGTTGGGTTATCGAAAGCGATTTCAAAGTTTACAAAAGCCAATCCCGACATCTTTACGTTCAAGGCCGGGGTTGTGGAGGGAAAGGTGGTCGCACTCAGAGATGTTGAAGCGATCGCGAGCTTGCCTTCCAAAGAAGAACTGATTTCCAAGGTGATGTTTTTAATTAATTGCCAGGCGCAGCGCTTAGTCACGGTTATTTCAGCCGTGCCGCGAAATCTGGCAATCGTGATCAAGCAGATTGGTGAACAGAAGAGCGCGTAAAGTATTTCGAAGTTCGGATTTCGAATTTCGGATTTAGAAAGCACAGGGCCGGACGCGGACAACGAGCTTGACGATAGTCAGGTCGTCAATTGCGGCTCAGACGATTCCAAAAATTGCGATGCAGCGATCAAGGAAGAGTCCCGTGGGTTCTCCTGCTGCGAACAACAACAAACAGCACATAAGAACCCTTTTAGGAGGATAGAAAGTAATCATGGCAGCAACACGCGAAGACGTAATCGAATTCTTAAAAAACATGACACTTCTCGAAGCTTCACAGCTAGTGAAGGAGTTGGAGGAGATATTTGGCGTATCGGCAGCAGCAGCAGCCGTGGCGGCTCCTGTAGCGGCC
>DATEXA010000223.1:0-13286 GCA_035257465.1 Pyrinomonadaceae bacterium
AGCGCAGGCGTCCCCGCGTGCGCTCCCAGCACTACTGCGCTAGATATTGGGCAACAAGATACTCTCGCTAACAGGTATAATGCCGGCATGAGAATAAAGGTCATCGTCCATCAAGCAGCAGAGGGTGGATTTTGGGCGGAAGTGCCAGCGCTTCCTGGTTGTGCTACTCAAGGTGATACGTTCGAAGAACTTTTTCAGAACCTCCATGAAGCAGTTGAAGGTTGTCTCTCAGTCGAGGTAGAACCTATTAAGATTGGCGCAGATGCTCGCGTGGTAGAAATCGTAGTCTAAGCAAGCGCCGCGGTTCTTGATTCCTCAATTAAAGCAGATTGCAGTTAGCTCTCACCGCTAACTTATGAAATCAGTTTCCGGAAAATTACTAGCGAAGGTCTTAGAATAGAATGGCTGGCCACTCTTGCGAATTCAAGGTAGCCATCACATTTACGGCAAGACTGCCAACGAAGCCCGCATCTCCGTTCCAATTCACGGTAGTAGACCACTCAAGATGGGGCTGTTGCGTCACATCATGAAGGTTGCGGGTCTCAGCGTCTAACTCACAAATTCGCCACGATAAAATCTGTCATCATCTGTCGCATGTGAGTCACCAACACCGGATCAGTTACGCCGTGCCGAGACTTCGGATACAGCATCAACTGAAACTGCTTTCCAGCTTTCTGTAGTTCATAAGCAAACTGAATCGTGTTTGAAATGTGCACGTTGTCGTCAATGGCGCCATGAATCAGAAGCAACTTGCCGTGAAGGTCTTTCGCCGCATTGACTGGTGAACTTTTTTTGTAACCTTCAGGATTGTTCTGCGGTGTTCCCATGTACCGCTCGGTGTAGATGCTGTCGTAATTACGCCAGTCAGAAACAGTCCCTCCCGCAATACCCATCTTGAACGATTGACTGTGCGTCAATGCATAGCTCGTCATAAAACCACCGTAGCTCCAACCCCACATCCCGATCCTTGAACCATCAACGTACGGCTGACTCTTCAACCAACTAATTCCATCTTCCAAATCGCGTAGTTCCAACTCACCAAAGTTTTTGTAGACCTGCCACGTAGATTCGATTCCCTTCCCACTCGCAGTTCGGTTATCGCAAACCCAAATGATGTAACCCTTCTGTGCCAGAAGTTGATGCCACATGTACGTCGTAGACCCCCATGCGTTATGAACCTGCGGAGCGTGCGGTCCGCTATAGGTGAACGACATCACTGGGTACTTCTTATTCGGATCGAAGTCCGGAGGCTTGATCATCAACGCCTCCATCACGAACCCATCACGAGTTTTGACTTGCATCAACTCAGCTGTGCCCAGCTTGTATTGCTTTAACGCATCGACTTTGTTCTCACTTACCACACGCACAACTTTTCCGTTCGCATCAAGCAAACGAATCTGTGCCGGTGTGTTTATGTCACTCCACGTATCGAAGAAGTAGTTGTACGCCGGACTGAAATTGATCTTGTGTGTTCCTTCGGTTGTCGTGAGGCGCTTCATATCAGTGCCGTCTAACTTGATGCTGTATGCCTGGGGCGCGATGTCACTGTGTTCGGTCGCCGCAAAGTAAATGAGCCCCTTGTCTTCGTCGACGCCTTCCAAAGGATCAGCTTCCCAGTTTCCGTTGGTTACTTGTCGGATGAGTTTTCCAGTCGCATCGTAGTGATAGATGTGCTGCCAACCTGTTCGTTCACTGAGCCACAAGAACGAACCGTCATTGAGCCACGTCGGATTCTCGATCGTTGCTACCCATGTCTTTGTGGTCTCGTGAATTGCTGTTCGCGACTCACCGGACGAACGATCCGCGAGATTTAGATCCAGGAACGTTTGTTCTCGGTTCTGTGCCTGGTAAACGACACTCTTGCTGTCGGGTGACCAGGTTACGCGTGTAATCAGGAAGTCTTCCGGTGTGTACTTGAATGTATTGACCCAGCGCGTTTCGCCGCCAGACGCGTTAACGACGCCGAGCTTTACGATGGGGTTTGGATCACCAGCCTTCGGATAAGGCGTAACCTCGAGTTTTTGATCGTAAGGAATGTGATCGACAACGGTGAACTCTGGAACAGGGCGCTCATCGATTCTTAAGTAGGCGATCGTCATCGAATCCGGACTCCACCAGTAAGCTCCGAAGTTTCCTCGACCGTAGAGTTCTTCCTGATAGACCCAATCCAAACGGCCATTGAGAATTTTTGCACTTCCGTCGCGCGTCAGCGCCCGTTCACGATGCTGCATGCTCAAGTCTTCAACGTAAAGATTGTTTTCTCGTATGAAGCTCACCATTCGTCCGTCGGGACTGAACGCTTCTCCAACTTCTTCCTCCGGTGTACTCGTGAGTCGAATCGCATGGTCACTTCCGAATTCGTAGTAGAACAAGTCGTTCGCCCAGTTGATCAGAACGGCAGTCTCGCTGGGATTCATTTCGTATGAACCGCGATTCGAGAGTTGACGAGCATCTTGTGCGTTTACTCCCGGCAGTTCGGCGAACGCAGCCTGCATTCTTGCGGCATCAAAAAATGGAACAGCTTCGCCTGTTGCTGCGTCGACCTTCTGCAAGCGAGGCACGTCACGTCTTGAAGCATCGTTCGTCAACAAGTAATGCTTGCCATCCCGCAGCCAGCGAACAGGGGGCGTGGTTCCACTGAAGTTCACGCGCTTGGCCGGGTCAAAGATGTCTTCGACGGTGAGTAGTTTCTGTTGTGCGGATGAATTAGCTGCAGCGATCAAGACTAGAAACGCTGCCAGAGGCATCAGTCTACGAATTTTCAAATTAGTCGCTCCGATAGTAGGTTGTGATCTAGATCAAAATTCTAAGTTGCCCTGGGTGTCATGCGCTTTATCAAAGGAGTCAATACCGCGAGCACAAACGCTGCTGCCAGAGTAACAGCCGCGAAAATCCAAAATGCTCGCGTCAGGACTGCCGTGTCGTTGCCTGCAAAAAGTCGCGTCGTCAGACCGGCGATATAACTTCCTATTGAAATCGAAAGGAACCAAACTCCCATCATCAGTCCAAGCATTCGAGCTGGTGCCAATTTCGTAACAGTGCTTAGGCCAACTGGGCTTAGGCAGAGTTCCCCGATTGTTTGCAGAAAATAGACCACTACTAACCACATTGGACTGACGCGCCCCTGACCGGTGAGGGTGGAGGCAAAAGCAATCACGACGAATGCTATCCCCGCAAAGAAAAGCCCAATGGTGAACTTTCCTGGACTGGACGGTTGTCGATGGCCCAATCCCTGCCAAATTGCTGCCATAACTGGAGCGAGGATAATCACGAAAATCGCGGGTACTGACTGAAACCAACTTGAAGGATATTGCCACCCCAAAATCGTAGTGGCGGTCAATCTGTCTGCGAAAAGCGTGAGACTCGAACCGGCTTGCTCGTAAGTCATCCAAAAGAAGATCGAGAAGAGGAAGAGGATGAAGATTACTAAGACGCGTTTCAGTTCATCGCCATTCAGTAATCTGGTGGTGCCGATTAGGTAACCAGCAAAGAAACCTACCACAGCAGGAAACAACGCGGAAAGGAGCCCGGCGTCGCCAAAATAGAGACCGAGCGCTGTTCCTAAGATGCCTCCAACTACGGCCAAGCCAAGTGTCACGACGTCTAATCGTTCGCTTTTCGATTCACTTAAACCTGAACTCGTTTCTTTAGCGGGTGGCTTACCTACGTTTCTAAGTCCGTGTTCCCTGATCACCCAGATAGACTTGCCACGTGGAAATTTAGATTCGTCTGACTGAGCCTTCAATCGATTCACGATGGATGCTGCAATTAGTCCGAACATGAGGCCGAGGATCGATCTAACGCTTCCGGGCCAACCAAGAAACCAACCAATGATCGCAAACAAAACTTCAAAGATGATGACGAATGCAAAATACCGTTTGATACTCGGTTTTATTTTTACCGAGATCGGAAAAAGATATTGAATTAGACCGAGAGTCATTCCAACTCCGGCTGCGCCAAAACCCCAGTGCCACGCACTAGTTGGGCTAAACCCCATCGACGAGATGAAATCTCTGAATGCGGGGGCCTGGGCCAAAAAACCAACAACTATCGGCGATAGAAAAGCGCCAAGGTTGATTCCCATATAGAAGATCGAAAAGCCTGCATCTCGCCTTTCGTCAGTATCTCCATATAACTGTCCAACCATCGAACTGATATTTGGCTTCAGGAATCCCGTGCCGCAGGCAATCAGAATCAATCCTGCATAGAAAGTGGCCAGTGTGTTTATAGCCATGGAGTAGTGGCCGCAGGCAATGATGATCCCGCCAATAAGAACGGCACGCCGCGCGCCGAAGATCTTATCAGCTAGCCAACCGCCAATCAGTGGCAGATACCAAACCGACGAAACATACGTCGCATAGATCACGCTGGCGTATTTCTCATCAAAGGCCAGACCACCCTCTGCTAACGACTTGGTCATGTAAAGCGTAAGAATCGCTCGCATGCCGTAGTAGCTGAAGCGTTCCCACATCTCTGTGTAGAAAAGAGTTGATAGTCCTCGAGGATGCCCAAAGAACCCGTAGTTATCGAAGAATGAGGTGGGGTCTGTGTTTGCATCTAGAGTTTTACTCATCGAAGAGTTCCTTTTCGTCGCTTAGAGTTTTTCCACACTGCCGAGGTCGAAACTTGAAACGAAGGAGAGAAAACGTGACCGCAACAGGAACGTATGCAAAGCGGAAGATCGACTGGCATTCAGCCAAAAGAGGCGGAGTGCTGTCAAGCACGAGAGGCGTGATGGGAAGCGGGAACTTTATTTGAGATGGGACTTAGACCTTGGCCTTGGATCTATGGTCTTCGGTCTTGGGCCTTTGGGTCCTTTGGTATTTTAGTCCCGATACCTAAGGCCAAAGACCAAAGCCAATACTGATCGAAATCAGAAAGCAAAGCCAATTAGTCGCTCGCCCGGGTCTCGGAGTGCCGTATCACTTTGGACGATGCGTGAATGTCTACTGCGTGATTTCTTCACCTACATGAGGAGTAGCACGTAAGTGAAAAGCCTCAACCGCGTCACTTGGAGTGAGGACCGGATGATAAGTTTTCCCGTACCTCTCAGAAATTATGCGTACGTAGTTTTGAGTTTCGCTGTAGGGCGGCACGCCATTGTATTTGTCGACCGCGCCTTCACCTGCGTTGTACCCCGCCAGTGCCAATTGGACGTTGCCGGAGAATCGCTTTAGCAGCCAGCCCAAATACTTCGTACCTGCGTCAATGTTGTCAGCTGGATCATCAGGCTTTGTGCAGCCAAAGCGACGCGCAGTATCCGGCATCAGTTGCATCAAGCCCTGTGCGCCCGCATGAGAATGTGCGCTAACGTCATACTTGGATTCTTGCCAGATGACAGCATGAATGAATCTAGGATCTACTCCCTCACGCTCACCGGCGTGAAAAATAATCAGGTCGAGATTCTTATCGCCTGAAGTCGGGATGTCGGGTGGAATGAATTCAGAGTCCGGCGAGCTCGCGTTAGCGATTGGCGCCAGCACATGACTGAAGAGGATCCCAGTCACGTTCGTGAAGAGGAAGAGTGAAATGAGAGCAAATGGTGCAAACTTGAACGATCGAAACAGAGGGACATTCTGGGGCAGCTTCATCTACATAATTCTCCGGGTTAACGATGACCATAGGACACCTAAACAAGTTCTGCTGGGCAGATAATCAGGGGGCGCAGGCCGTTTTGCACGGCCGCGACTCAGATGGACCAATTGCTCTAGTCGTTGCCCCTTTATTTGAGTTTTTGTCCTATAAATATTAGGGACTGCACGTATTCATTCAGTTCGCCAGCCGGTCGATCTGGCATGCAGTCGTCAGGCTGACTTTGAAAACAGAACACTTCGCGATCCTATCTTTTAAAGTGCAAGACAGAAGTTCAAACAACGAGAGTCAGCGACTAAAAGTTCAAGTGTGTTTTTCTCTGCGCTCCTCTGCGTCCTCAGCGTCTCGGCGGTAAAGTAAAGATTCGTTCGCATTTGAACCGCTGAGACGCTGAGGACGCAGAGGGAGCGCCGAGAAGAACCAGACACAACTACGCAAAGAGCCTCCAACTTGACACATTCTCTTTGCGCGGCGTATAAGCACGGATGGCAAACGTGGTGAGTTAAGGCGACTTGCGGCCACATAAAATAACCAGCTAAACAGCTCGGGCAGCCTGAAACGAGAACCCGAAAAACTTCAAACGATTTTGAAGTCCCGCGTTGTTTAGCGCGGGACATTTTTATTGCCCTGTCCGATAGCTCTAGCTTGTCGGTGTTTTCTAACTCGCGCTCAAAACAACTACGCGACAAGCTAACGCATATCGCACACTTGCAATCTTCAATCTTATGCAGCCCTTTAAAGAACTTCTCGAAACTGACCGCATCCACGTCTTCGACGGCGCGATGGGCACGATGCTTTATGCCAAAGGCGTCTACATCAACCGTTGTTACGATGAACTTAACCTCAGCAATCCCGATCTCGTACGTGAGATTCACACGGAATATATAAGAGCCGGCGCCGATATCATCGAAACAAATACCTTCGGAGCAACTGCGCACAAACTTCAGCAATACGGCCTCGAAGGAAATCTCCACGAGATAAATGCTATTGCTGCAAAAGTGGCACGCGATGCCGCAGGTGACCGAGCGTATGTCGCCGGCGCGATTGGCCCACTTGGTGTACGCATCGAACCATACGGCCCGACTTCGTTCGACGAAGCAAAGGATTTGTTCAAAGCTCAGGCAGTCGCTTTACTCGAGGGTGGAGTTGATCTGTTCTGTCTCGAGACGTTTTCGGATGTTTCTGAAATCCAACAGGCCATTCGTGCTGTGAGGGAGTTATGCGACCTACCGATCATTGCCCAAATTACCATCATGACCGATGGCAACACTGTCTTCGGTACAACTCCCGAACATTTCACTGAAAGCCTCGACACGTCGGGCGCCGATGTCATCGGACTCAATTGCGGTGTTGGTCCTGCAATCATTCTCAACGCGCTTGAAAAGATGCGCCAGGTCACAAAGAAGAAACTATCAACACAACCAAACGCAGGTCTGCCGCGCGACGTGCAGGGTCGTCAGTTCTACATGTGTTCTCCGGAATACATGTCGAAATTCGCAAAGCGGTTCATTCAAGCTGGCGCAAAGTTTATTGGCGGTTGTTGCGGAACAACCCCGGCCCATATCAAGTTGATCTCGGATGCTGTTCGAGCGGCGTCGCCACGTGCGCAAGGGATTGCTTTCACACGTGGCGCTCAGGTACACGTCGAGGAAATAACACCACCGGATATCAAAGTTGTTCCTCCTGAAGAACGGTCCAAGTGGGGACGAAAGATAGCGCTCGGTGAGTTTGTGACTTCAGTTGAGGTCTTACCACCAAAAGGTGTCGACTCGAAGAAAACACTTGATTCTATTCGATTGCTCAAAGACGCCGGCGTGGATGGGGTAAACATTCCGGACGGGGCTCGGGCTCAGTCGCGCATGAGCGCACTTGCAACCGCAGTCCTGGTTGAGCAACAGATCGGAATCGAATCAGTTCTTCATTACTGTTGTCGAGACAGAAATCTGCTTGGGATGATGTCGGATCTCTTGGGCGCCGCGGCGCTTGGCCTAAGAAACATTCTTGTGATCACTGGCGATCCCCCAAAGATGGGTCCATATCCCGATGCTACTGCAGTTTTTGACATTGATTCCATCGGATTAACAAACATGGTGAACAAGCTGAACCATGGTCTTGATCTGGGGGACAATCCCATCGGGGAACCAACCGCATTTTGCATCGGAGTCGGTGTTAATCCGGGCGCAATCAATCTGGATGAAGAGATCAAGCGATTCGAATGGAAGGTTGAAGCCGGCGCTCAATATGCGATCACACAGCCCGTCTTTGATACTGACCAACTGCGGGATTTCCTTAGTCGTATAGAGCACATACGAATTCCTGTTATCGCAGGTATCTGGCCATTGGTTTCATATCGAAACGCGGAGTTTCTTCATAATGAGGTGCCGGGCGTTCGAGTAACTGCCTCGATCATGGAACGAATGAAAGAAGCCTCGAATATTAGCAAAGAAGCCGGACGAGATGAGGGACTCAAGATTGCCCGCGAGTCACTGATGGAAGTTCGAGATGTGATTCAGGGCATTCAGGTCTCAGCACCTTTTGGAAATGTGAAGTACGCACTTGAAGTATTTGGGAATCTTGATGAGCTTCAGAAGAGTTAAGAATCCATCCGCAGATTTCGCAGATTTCTTTTCAGCCTGGAAGGCTATTTTCAGGTCAGGACCCTGTCCCCGCTAGCGCGGTATCACTAAGTTCAGCTGACTTAGAATTCACAAATTTTAACCTTAGCATCAGCGATGCCGCGGGGACAGGGTCCCCTTCCCAACCTGAAAATTAATCGGCCTAATCTGTGGATGACGATCTTCAGTCCCCCAGTATCGCTTTCAGTGCTGACGACAATTCCGGATGCTTGAACTCGTATCCGTTTTCTTTGAGTCGTCTGGGTTCGACTTTAGCGCTCGACAACAACAACTCATCGGCCATCTCTCCAAAAGCCAAACGCGCTGCGAATGCCGGAACTGAGAAGAGCGTCGGTCTTGAAAGAACATTGCCAAGCGCTTCGGTGAAGTCAGCATTTGTCACTGGATCAGGCGCAGTGAGATTTAGAGGTCCTTCACTCCCCGGCTCGTCAATCAAGAATCTGAGTGCGCTGATGACGTCCTCCAGAGCGATCCAGCTCATCCATTGCTTGCCATTGCCAACTTTCCCGCCCACTCCCATGCGAAAAGGAGTCAGCATTCGTTCGAGTGCGCCTCCTTTTTCGTCGAGTATGATTCCGAAGCGCGTGTGAATTGTTCTAATTCCCTTCGCCTCCGCCTGACCGGTTGCTCTCTCCCATGCAATACATACTTCGGGGAGAAAACCATTGCCTGGCGCACTCTTCTCCGTAAGCAACTCGTCGCCTCGATTTCCGTAAAAACCAATCGCCGAAGCACTAATGAACGTCGACGGTGGTTGTGACAACAGAGCGAGTGCTGAACTCAGCAATTCCGTTCCCTTCACTCGGCTTTCGCGTATTTTCTTTTTTTTCCCTTCAGTCCAACGGCCCGAAGCAATACTTTCACCCGCGAGGTGAACGACGACGTCAAGACCTTCGAGTTGTTGTCCATTGATCTTTCCTTGATTGGGGTGCCACTCGATTTCGGAATCATTGGCGCTTTGCCGGACGAGACTCACAATCTCATGGCCAGCATTGGCCAATGAGGTTGTCAGCGCCTTACCTACTAATCCGTGTGAACCGCTCACAAGTATTTTCATTTAGGAATTGACCCCGCGCAGTTTGGTTGTTGTCGTTGCGACAAAAGATAAGGGGTGTTGATGGTTTCTCAAAAGCCTTCTCTGCGACCTCGGCGAACTCTGCGTCGGCGGTGAAGAATTGGTTACACCTCAACCACCGCAGAGACGCCGAGAACGCAGAGATGACGCAGAGAAGATCAGGCCACCACTTTTCTTCTTGAGTTTTCATTTACCAGGAGTACAATGCGGCCTACCGAAACAGGAAGATGACGAGAACCTCAACCACTCGTTATGAAAATCAAATAAGCGGACCGCGTTCCTCATCTTTCTTGATGGCAGTCAAAGCAAAGTAATCCGTTTCGTTAAGGTAGTTGTATACCTTAAACATTTTAAGTTTTTCGATAGGAGCAAATCTCACTATGCTTCGCCTCACGTTGATCCTTCTTTTTATCGCCCTCGCACTTCTAGTGGTCGTCAAGAAAAGCGCCCAATCATCCACCGCGCTTGTGCGACTAACAAACACATCGGAACAAGCGCTCAATCTCAACCCGATTTTGAGTGATGACGGATCCGTGGTCGTGTTTGAGTCGACATCTGATCTCGCTGGTACAGGCGCCGGCAATGGCTTTCATCTGCTGCGCTTCAATACACAGAAGTTCTCGGGGTTTGAGGAGATCGCGCGTTCGCGGGCTAGCGCTGTGACCCTCTCCACTGACGGACAAGAGATCGCATTTGCTTCGACAGAGGATCTTGTCGGTCAAAACGCGGATCGCAATTCAGAGATCTACTTCTTTGATGGAACACTAAAACAACTGACGCACACTTCGCCTCGCTCCGAGTTGACTCGATTAACCGATGGTAACTTTGAGCCTTCACTTTCGGGTGATGGGCACATGGTTGCGTTTTCCTCAAATCGAACTGAAATCACATCTGACATTCTCGAGATTCTTCTCGTCGACACGGCATCAAACACTGTTACACAGCTAACTACAAGTCCATTAGGTACTACTTCAACTCAGCCTAAGGTGACTGTTGACGGTAGTCGCGTCTATTTCATTCGACAAAAACCTGGCAGCACAAATGCGGACTTGATGCTTATTAACATTTCTGAGCGAAGCACCCGGCTATTAGCCAACGACATTTCCGAATTGTCACTTACGACAGGGCGAGCTTTAAGTAGTGACGGTAATAGGATCGTCTACTCGGCAAGCATAGGGCTTGATCAGACACAGGTTTTTCTATTCGACCTTCGCTCTGATGCCATCCAACAGTTGACGAAACTTGGAACGCGCACTACGGATGTACCTCTAAATCCAACAATCAGCGGCGACGGCCGTCGTGTGACGTTTGCTACTCGGCGCCGAGTTGTGAACCCGAGTGACGGTGGGGTCGAGTTGTATCTTCTGGATCTACCCACAGGCAAGATTGACCAGATAACTACAGCGCCTTCAAGTGCGACGGCTGAGGTTCTGTCTTCCATTAGTCATGACGGCAGCACGGCAGTTTTCAATTTTCCACGTTTATTCTCCGGACCAGTTAACGATCCCGACCTCGCAAACAACTCGGAGATCTATGAGGCACTACTCCCCCAGCGACCAGAATTCGGTGAAGCGACGATCGCTAACGCTGCAACTCGCGATTTCAGCCAGCATCGAATTGCACCTGACAGTATTGCAATCATCAAGGGCAACCATCTTTGCAATATCGAGCAAGAGGCTAAGCTCATCGACGGTAAGCTTCCTTTTGTAATTGGTGGTACGACCGTGCAAGGTAATGGTGAATTCTGTCAGTTGCTATTTGCTTCATCAACAGAGGTCATTTTTGTAACTCCTTCCAACCTGCCTGATGGTCCAGTGCGATTTATCGTCACCAACTCGGAAGCTTTCCCGTCAAAAGCAGAGACTACCGTCGCTCGTTCAGCTCCGGGCATATTCACTGACGGTTCCCAAGCAGTTGTTCTCAATTCAGATACATTCGTTTCAGATCCCTTCGATCCCACTGATGGACAACTGCGTCTGACAATCTTCGCGACAGGAGTAAGACACGCATCACAACTTTCAGCGACGGTCAACGGTGAAGCAGCAACGGTCGAAGCTGTCGCAGCTTCGACACTGCCTGGGCTTGACGAAATTCATGCGCGCTTGCCATCCGAACTGCGCGGCGCGGGTGTAGTTTCAATTGCAATCAAAGCAGGCGAATTAGAAGCCAACCTCGTTTCGACTACACTCAGCGGTAGCTCAATTCGCGATGTGATGATCAACGAAGTACTTGCAGATCCTCCCGACGGAATAGCAGGTGATGCTAATCGTGACGGGACTCGTGACTCCGCCGCGGATGAGTTTGTTGAATTGGTTAACTCCACTGCTCGAGACCTCGATTTGACGGGTTATCAGATTCAAACCAGGGCAGCCAACTCTTCCAACGACACGGTGAGACATCGATTTGCTGCGGGAACGTTACTGCCAGCGGGAACAGCGATTGTTGTGTTTGGCGGCGGTGCGCTCAATAGCACGAACAGTTCGTTTGGTGGTGCGCAGATTGTCCGCGCTTCATCCGGCGGATTGTCCCTGAACAACTCGGGTGGTGTGATAACTCTGCGAGACACAGCGGGGGCAGTAGTGTCGTCAGTGTCTTATGGCACCAGCGCGGGAATTGCTGGTGATGCTAATCAATCAATCACGCGTGCGCCGGATGTTACGGGAAGCTTGGTTCTGCATCAGGTGGCTCCTGATAGTCAGGCGCACGCCTTCAGTCCCGGCGTAAAGGTGAATGGTTCACCTTTTCTACCTGAACCGGCCGTCTCTGTTATTCAGGTTTCACCAACGACAGGACAAATTCTGACTGGCGCACATCTACAGTTTTCGGCGCATGCATTCGATCGTCAGGGTCACGAACTTAGCGACGTTATCTTCAGATGGAATTCCAGCAACCCTGCAACGCTAACAATCGACTCAACTGGAATCGCTCGAGCATTGAGTGGCGGACTCGCTGAGATAACGGCATTAGCTCGCGGCGTTAAATCTGCGCCGGTCACTATTAACGTAATTGCGCCGACGCCGACCCTGATACCATCGCCAAGTCCCAGTCCAACACCATCGGCTTCACCAAGTCCAACCGCATCAGCGTCTCCGACTCCATCGCCTTCTCCGGTTACGGTGCCTGCAGTCGTCATTAGCGAATTTCGTACGCGTGGCCCAAATGGAGCGAGTGACGAGTTCATTGAGATCTACAACAAGAGCGATTCAGCCGTAAATCTGAGTGGCTTGAAGATCCGTGGTTCGAGCAACGCGGGCACGATCACAACGAGGCTGACCATCACTTCAAATACTTTTATCCCGGGTCGTGGCCACTTTCTTGCGGTGAACTCAACTGGTTACAGCGGCAGCGTTCCGGGCGAGCAGTCCTTCACAAGTGGCATAGCCAACGATGGTGGTGTTGCTTTGACGATGGCAGACGACACGATCATCGATCAGGTCGGACTCAGCGTTGGGTCGGCGTTCAAAGAAGGAACCAACCTGCCGCCGCTCACAACAGACAGCAATCAAAGTTATGAACGTAAACCTGGCGGTGCATCGGGAAGCACACTGGACACTCAGAATAACCTCAGTGACTTTCAACTCCTGACCTCCAGCGATCCGCAGAACACCATGAGCCCACCCACACCGGGAGTAACTCCCTCACCAACCCCAATACCAACTCCATCTCCGACTCCACTACCTTCGCCACTACCGACGCCGTCGCCGAGTCCTTCGCCGTCACCAACTCCGATCGCAATGCCGCAGATCGTAATTAGTCAGATCTATGGAGGCGGCGGAAACTCCGGCGCTCCCTTTCGTAATGACTTCATTGAACTCTTCAACTCTGGAAGCACAGCGCAAAGCCTTGCCGGCTTGACGGTCCAGTACGGCGGCGCAACGGCAACGACGTGGTCTGTGACTTCGCTGCCATCGGTAGTGCTGTCGCCGGGTCAGTATTTTCTGATTCAGGAAGCTTCGGGTGGCACGAATGGCACACTACTCCCC
>DATEXA010000224.1:0-10980 GCA_035257465.1 Pyrinomonadaceae bacterium
GGAGATCGCCTGGGCCAAAGCTGCCCGATCCCGCGGCCTAAGAGTTGGTTTTTTTGGGACCCCTGCTACTCATCTTCCAGAACTCTTCACGGACGCCGGCGACTTTGTGATCTCGGGTGAACCAGAGGCAGCAGCGATTAAGCTCGCAGCCGGAGAAGAGTTGCAGGGCTTAGTGAAAAGCCCCGCCATCGACGACCTCGACTCGTTGCCTTTCCCAAGTTGGGATCTAGTGAAAAGCAAACGATTCGGTTACACGAACCACCGTCGCATAGGATTGACTCGGGCTGTCCCGATGCTGACCAGTCGTAGCTGTCCTGAGCATTGCACCTATTGTCCCCACCGTATTACGGCCAGCTTTCGGCAGCGCAGTGTAGAGAATGTCATCGCTGAACTGGAGGAGTTGTGTGGCCGTTATCATGAGCCGCACATTAAGATCCGAGATCCTCTTTTTACGTTCGATCGCGATCGTTGCTTTCATATCGCCGAGGCGATTCGAGTGCGCGGCCTTAAGTTCTCGTTTGAATGCGAGACGAGGATGGATGATCTGGATGAAAGGCTTATCCAAGTTTTGCATGCCGCCGGTCTCCGCGAAATCTCATTCGGCGTGGAGTCACCCGATCCGCTTGTGCTCAAGCGAGTCGGGCGTCGCTATATACCTCACGAACACATGCGTACGATGGTGAAACTCTGCTGGGATCTGGGACTCAAGACCACAGCGTTTTACGTGATTGGGTTTTTACAAGACACCGAAGAGAGTATTGAGGAGTTGATCCGCTTTGCGTGTGATCTTGACACCACCTATGCCAATTTCAAGATCCTGACACCGTATCCGGGTACTCCTCAATTCAATCAACTTAAGCATCTCGTGTTCGAAACAGATTGGGAAAAGTTCGACGGCTACACGCTCACCTTCAATCATCCAACCTTAACACCGAGGCGCGCCCGACTTATGCTCGGGATGGCATACTCTCGCTTTATTGGCCGCCCCAGCCAGCTATTTAACTGGCTCGGGCTGCATAGATATTCGCACCATGCATTGCTGCAAAGAGCAGATGCGTGGTCCTGGGACAAGCAGAACTATTTTGATCGCACATGGATTTCCGAAAGAAAGGTAACGGCATGAACTTGCGCACGATTGCGCGTTACGGCGTGCGTTCAGTGCCAGGCGAAGAAAAAGAGATCGTTGCCGCATTTCGCCGCGGCGAAGCGGTCGAGGGCCCTGCCATATCGGAGTTTGAGGAACGATTTGCAGCGTACCACTACATGGACCATGCAATCGCAGCGTCCTTTGGTCGAATGGCCTTCTATTACATTCTGCGCGCTCTCAATTTACCTGCGGGGAGCGAAATAATTTTTCCCGCACTTACTTTTTGGGTTGTGCCGGAGATCGCCAGGCAGGCTGGCTTCAAGCCTGTCTTCGTGGACGTTGATCCATTTACCTTCAATCTGGAACCAAAGCACATCGCGACGGCGATCACTGAGCATACGCGCGTGATAGTGCCGACTCACCTCTACGGCCAACCCTGTGCAATGAAAGAGATCTTGCGAATAGCAGAAAAGCACAACCTGATCGTCGTGGAGGATTGCGCACAGGCCGCCGGTGCACGCTATCACGGCCGTTTAGTTGGTACGTTTGGTACGGCGTCTTTCTTCAGCTTTCAAATGCTCAAAGGAGTCAACACGTATGGTGGAGGAATGGCCCTGACGAACAATCCTGAATTAGCTGCGCGCGTACAGTACTTCGCAGCAGCGGAACCACTGCCGAGCACAAATGATGTAGCTGTGCGACTTCTCAAGGGGTACGCCGCGCGTGTCGGCATCAGCCCGAAAGTGTTCACTTTTTGGGGCTATCCTATTCAAGCCCTGGCTTCAATGTTTAGCAACGTCGATCTTTCAAAATATATGTGGGAGAAGATCCGGCCTCTCGACACTTTTCCTCGCACATATACACAGCGTTACTCCAACGCGCAGGCTGTAATTGGTATTCGGGGATTAGCGAAGCTCGACGAATACAATGCGCGCTCTCGCGAACACGCTCTGCGATATGCAAGCGGCTTGAGTGATTGCCGCTCCCTTCAGACGCCAACAACCCTGCCCGGTGTGGAGCACGTCTATTACCAATACTGCATTTACACTTCGGACCCTGGACGTACCAGTCGCCGGGCAATACGCCGGGGAGTTGATCTTGAAACTATGCACGTGGACGTGTGCTCAGGTTTGCCGCTGTTCAAGGCTTTTGCCGCTGTCTGTCCGGGAGCAGAAGAAACCAGGGCAGCGTTGCAACTTCCCGTGTACTCAAGGCTACGTTCTTCAGACGTCGAGCGACTGTTGCACGTAATGCATGAGGTCACCTGTGACCTCGCTCCTTTTGTGGAAGCTGAGCCAGAAATCTCGAGAAGAACCACGGCGACCGGTAGCAGCAAGGGCTACAATAACCACTCTAGTGAATATACTTGTCACATCAATCTTTAACGCTTGGACAGCCGTGCTTTGTTTATTAAGCGAACCGACGCTCGTGATGCGTTTGTTGCCAAAGTATGGATATGTCGCAGTGCTTTTGGCCGCATTCTGGGAAGGAGAAGCGACCTTGATAGCCGCTGGTGCGTTGTGCGGAGCGGGCTATCTTGATTGGCGAATTACAATTCTGGCTGGCGCCATAGGCGGAGCGGCGGGAGACCAGATCTATTTCTATGCGGCGCATGAACGGGCCGCACGCCTGATCCAAAAATCCAGCCGCTTGAAACATTGGTACCCAAAGGTGCAGAAGTTTGTGCTCAGGCATGGCACATTCGCGGTCTTGTTATCAAGGTTCGCCGCTGGTCTACGCATAACCATCCCGCTCGTTTGCGCTACCGTCGGAATGTCACCACGTAAGTACAGCCCGCTAAACTTGATCAGCGCATTTGCCTGGGCATCTCTTTGGGTAGCAATTAGCTATCAGGCCGGCGCCAGGCTTTAGCCATGCCTTTCGATTCCCAATGCATTTAGTTCACCACGCTGAAACACAGGGAAGGGACAACCGGGAAGCGCGATCATGAGTTTTAGACGCCTCTCTTGCTTATGCGAAGGTATCAACCGAACTCCGATCGTAGCGGTGGCGATAGCGTTGCTGGCCTCTGGAACATTTACTCAAACACTAACTGGAACTCTGATCGGTTTGGTTCACGACCCGCAGAATAAAACGATAACCGGAGCAGACGTTCAACTTTCTCGCGTTGATGCCTGGCAGCCAGTTTCTCACATTGTCACTGACACGAATGGGCGCTTTAAATTTGTAGGGCTGTCTCCGGGTGTGTACTCATTACAACTGAACCTCCCAGGCTGGCAGGTTCAACACTTATCGCACTTGATTATTGAGGCGACACGCAACTTGGATATCGACATTGTGCTCTCGCCAACTCCGCCGTCTCCAGGCAACAAACAATTTCAGTCGCCTCAATTGATTGATCGAGATGTCCTGGTAGGGAGACGGTTGGGACAAGTCTCGATGCACAAGCTCCCTACCACGCGACGAATATGGTCGCTCATCGAGAATCAGGAAACATCAACCGTGACGGACCCGCTCGATACAGGCGGTCTGCAGACGGGAAGGCTGTCACTTTTTGGCGCTCGTGGCGTTTCATGGACAGAGAACGGGTACAGCATGAATGGTTTTGATGTGACAGATCCTTACCTACCGGGCCGTCCTATTACTGATCCTGATTTTGACGCTCTTGCTGATGTCACTGTTGTCAGATCCGCTAAGCCTGCCTCGTTTTCGGGCTCTGGAGTTAATCTGCTCTTGACTACGCTCCAGGCCCCACCAGGTCTACACGGAACCGCCCGTGCGTTCTATTCCAATCACGCATTGCAGAGCGATAACATGGACGCGGGTCTGGTCCAACTTGGATTTTCGGGACCGGAGCGCTTGCGGTATCTGGTAGATGCAAGTGGCCAACTCAGCGGGAAACTACCGCTGAGCGATGCGCCATTTTTCATTTCTCTCTCCACCCAACAATTGTCTAAAACGCTCGGTGGCTTTGCTGCTCCGATTGATGCTCATGTCTATCACTTGCTGACACGATTCACGGCATTCTCCCGGGGCAGCAAGCAATTGAATCTGCTCTATGCAGGCCAACACCTTTTCAATTCCAGAGAAGGCGCTGATCCGCGCATTGCGCCAAGCGCCACTTGCCGAGGCAACGATAACTACCAACAGTTCCAGGTGCGCTGGACCAGTCTGCCAAGTGCGTCCTCTACATTGGAGCTTGGCCTGGGTGTTGCTCACGCTAGCCTTTCATCGGGACTACAGCCGGGTACATCAACAATCAGCACGATAGATTTGCCCCAGCTGACTGAGACAGGAGCAGCGCCATTCTCGTTTGCCGGCACACGCACACGCTACCAGTCAAATGCCCAGCTTCTGGTGGTCCATAATGGAACATTTGGCAGTCACAGCGTGGTCTTAGGCGCTGCATTTGATCGAAGCAATATCACGAATCGCTGGAGTGCGCTGGGAGGCATCGAGCAGATCCTGGTCGATGGTGTGGGCGCCGAAGTAGTGCAGTGGAATACGCCCACGCAAGCTCGTCAGCACGTGACACAATTTGCGGTTTTCGTGCAAGACGCGTGGCGCCCTGTTGAGTGGCTGGCCGTTCCCTTTGGAGTGCGCCTTGAAAACTCTTCGGGTCAGAGCGCCTCGGCAAGTAATCGAATCAATTGGACCACGATCGAGCCCCGGGTCGGCTTTGTAATACGGCTGCCTGTCACTGGATTTGTTTTACGAGGCGGGTTCGCGCGCTACGGTCATGTGTTGCAGGGAAACTATCTTGATTTCGGAAACGCATTTGCGCTTGGTGGACAAGTGCTTGAATGGCAGGACGCTAGCGGGGATCGACAGGCCCAGTCTCAAGAGATAGACCGGTTACTGCGAGTCTTTGGCGGTCCATATTCAGCGGTCGCTCAAAATGTTCGTAGACCTCTTAGCGACGAAATTACAGTGGAACTGACAAAGCAGTTTGGCGACCGCTTCGTTACTCGCGTCCGGTTTTTCCGCCGCGACGATCGCCGCCTGGTGGGTATCGTCAATTCGGGTGTTCCTTTTTCAAGCTATGTTCCGACCCTGGTGATCGACCCCGGCAACGACGGAATGCCGGGAACTGCGGACGACCAATCACTGACGCTCTTTGATCGGAAGCCTGCGGCCCTGGGTGAGGACTTCTTTGTGCTTACAAACCCAACGGGCTATCGCGGCAGCGCTAAAGGATTCGAGATCGAAATGCTCAGGCCTTTCGCTCGCCATTGGCAAGCTGCAGTTAACTTTGCGGCGATGCATACTTCTTTCCCGACAAACCCCGGCAATGGCGTCTTTCAAAACGATCCAGGTTTCATTATTACGGACCAGTCGGTGTTTGCCGCTTCAAACGCCGATCCGAACACGCTCCTATTTGCGACGGGAAGGACCTATTTTGATCGCGGCTTCACTGGAAACCTGAGTGCGTATTACGAAGCGCCGTACGGCATGCGGCTGGGAGTTGTGGCAAGATATTATGACGGACTGGTCTTTGGCAGGATGCTGTTCGTCAATGGATTCGAGCAGGGCCCATTCTTCGTGCGGGCCACGCCGCGAGGAGATTTTGGAGCCTTTCGGACGGAGTTCAATTCGACTCTGGATCTGAATGTCGCGCGGACCTTCGATACAAAGGGGAGCAAGGTCTCCCTCACTATCGACGTCTTCAACCTTCTCAACTTGAATAACAACACTTTGGAATCCGATCTTACAAGTCCAAATTTTGCAAAGCGGATACCCTTAGCTATCCAGTCGCCAAGGACATTCCGGCTGGGGGTAAGTTGGGAATTCTAATGACAGCCCGAACCATCGACAAGTTTACGATCTCGTGTCATGGCTGCATTTGTAAGTTTCGCAGTCGAGTATCATTTTTCTTAGAGAATGGGTGGTCCTTATGTTCATACTATTTCTTCCAGAGAATCCAATGATTTGGATCCTTATTGTCGGCGTGATCTTCCTCCTCTTCGGCGGCAGCAAGTTGCCGCAGTTAGCAAAAGCACTGGGGCAAAGCAAACGCTCTTTTAAAGAGGGCCTGGAAGAGGCGGAGGCCAAAGGCCAAGAGCAACAAAAGAAACCGGTGGAGGTGCTTGCAGAGCGTAAGCCCGGACTCGAGTCTATCGACGATGAGGCCTTGTTCGCAGAGGCAGACCGGCGTGCGCGTCTTCAAGGCTCAAAGAAGGAACGCTGAAGAACAAACAATAAGGAGAAACAACTAAAGCCCGACAAATTCGCGGAGGCAGGCTTATATTTAGTAGCAATTATGATCGGTCCTTTTTGTTTTTGGCTTGCCCACTGCCGCGATTGCTTTTCACCTGGCCGAGTTCAACTATGACGCCGTGCTCGACCTACAAGACTCGCGAATATGAGTGCAACCACTCCTACCGATTAAGTGCCTCTGCGCTGACAATTGTGCCTCTAGCTTGATTCATACTGAATAACCACTTATTGTAGGCACACTGTTGTTTGCGCCCATCAAGCTGCCCACGATTTGCCCTACACCAAGTAATGCTCGTAGAAGTTCGCTGTAATACCAAATGCAAAAAAGAATATTTGTTTCTGGCTTCGCTGTAGTGTTCACACTCTTAGTGCCATCCATCTTTTTACGCACGAAGGTCGCCTCTCAAACACTTCACGCTTCTCAGCTAAATACTCCGTCGTCATCGAGTCGCCGGACACGATGGATCAGAAAACTTCCTGACATTGAGTTGTTTCCAGTTGACGATCGTATTCATGTTAATCAGTCAGGACTCCAGCCAGATCAGTTTAAGGGTGTTGTCGTTTCGGGAGACCTCAAAGCAGCAACCTTCGAGATCGTCAATGAAAACGATCGCACGGTCTTCTCCGCACCTCTCGAACACTTCGGTTTCGACGCTGATAGTAGAGAGGAACTCTGGCGAGGAGACTTCACTGGCTTTCGCCTTCTCGGTCTTTACCGCGTCAAGGTTGGTGACCGCGGGTTTTCTTTTCCCTTCACAATCAGCAGAAACGTCAACCAGCGACTTACTGTGATAGCCAGTCGGTGGTTGTACCTGCAACGCTCAGGAATTGAAGTTGTTGATCCAATCACCGGTGTTAAGCATCGAATGGACCACAAGTCGCTTGCGTTGTTGCGCGACGCTCGCGGTGTTCACTCCAATCATCGTGTCGACACCAGCGGCGGATGGTGGGACGCCGGCGATTACGGTCGTTACGTACCGCCTGCGACCAGCACCATTATGTCGTTGCTCTACGCCTATCACTTTAATCCCCGGTTGTTCGCAGACGGTTCTCTTCAAATCCCCGAGAGTGGTAATGGAATACCCGATCTTCTCGACGAAATGCGTTGGGAGTTAGATTGGCTGTTGAAGATGCAGCGAAGTGATGGGGCGGTCCATCACAAGACAGCGACACGCGACTACTCAGAGAAGGGTCCCTCAGAAGATAGTCAAACGATCTATCTTTTCGATGTGAGTTCACAGGCAACCGCTCAGTTTGCCGGCGCCGTTTCAGAAGCGAGTATCGTCTATCGCAGGTACGATCCGCCTTTTGCAGCTCAACTGCTCAATGCAGCTGAGCGCGCCTGGCTGTGGCTACAGCAGCATCCCGGCAAGTACCCGCTCGGTGGATTCAAGAATCCTGACGATGAAAACGGCGGAGCCTACACCATCAGTGGCGATGAAACTGCCGTGCAACTCTGGGCAGCCGGTTGCTTATTCCATGCTACAGGTAACGACGTGTATGGAAATGAATTCGCGCGGCTTTGGACCAAACGTGATCAGTCCAGTGAGATTTATGGTTTATCATGGTCCGATGGTTACGCATTTGGAATGTTTGCCTATCTGAACACACGCGGTGGTGATCCGTCGTTGAAACAACTC
The DNA here is from genome assembly GCA_035257465.1 of Pyrinomonadaceae bacterium. Classification (GTDB taxonomy): domain Bacteria; phylum Acidobacteriota; class Blastocatellia; order Pyrinomonadales; family Pyrinomonadaceae; genus PSRF01. The sequence goes on from DATEXA010000224.1 coordinate 7,906, forward strand.
ATTAAAGAGGTAGTCTGGAAACAGAGTCGATCCATCAGTAGAACGATTGAGGGCACTGGCTATCGAGTTGCGCTCAAGGGAAACCAACCACCGTTCGGTTATCAATGGGGTTCGACATGTTTGGCCCTTAACTACGCCACTTATCTCTTACTGGCAAACGAATACATTTCACACCCTCAATTCGTGAATGGAGCCGCATCACAATTGAGCTGGGTGCTTGGTGTCAACTCACTCAACAAATCATTCATCACCGGTGTCGGCGGAAATCCGGTGCGGTCACCACATCATTTGCTGAGCATAGTGAGAGGAGAAGCTGTACCCGGCGCAATCACTGAAGGACCAAACGCAATGTCGGTTGGAGGTGACCCGGTACTCAGATCTATGTTTAAAGCAAACGTACCTTTTTCAAAACGCTATGCAGATGACGAGGGATCGTGGGCCACAAATGAACCGACCATCGATGCAAATGCCGCATTCATCGCCGTGGCCGCGCGGCTGTCGCGATAACGCGAGGTCGCCAACACCCAACCATTCCATGCGCTGACACCAAACAATTTGTTGTCTGAACTTCCTCGTTGAATCACCCTGCGATCAGATCAGCGCGAACCGGAAAACCTGCGTGAGTATTATCTTCCCTTGGCCTCAGCTCCGCGAAGCGTCATGCAAGTACTCGTGGCACGGGCGACGAGATTGCCTTTCTCATCAGTCACATCGCATTCAACCATTCCGACCGTGCGGCCTTGTTTGACGACACGACCGGCCGCTCGCAGACGCGCATTCCAAATAGGCTTGAGAAAGTTAATCTTCAGTTCGAGCGTGGTGAACGATTGACCTTCATTGAGATTGGATGCATAAGCGATGCCCATCGCGGCATCTGCAATGTCGCAGAGAATTCCGCCGTGCAATGTGCCCATCGGATTTCGATGAACTTCGGTGGCATGAAATTCAACTACCGATTCGCCAGGCTGGACGGAAACCACATCAAACCCAATTAGCTTCGCCACGGGAGGCGATGGCGCTTCGCCTCGGATTATTGCTTGAGTTGCGTCAAGAATCTTTGTCATAAACAAATGCACACTTTCTTTAGGCTCACACTTCTTGCGTTTATATTTGCGCGAAGCCACCATCGACAAATAGTTCGGCTCCCGTTATGTAACTGGCGTCATCGGAGGCAAGAAACACTACCGTCTTCGCGATTTCGTCAGGAGTCCCAAACCTGCCAAGTGGAATACTGGCCTGAATCATTTTGATCCGTTCCTTTCCGGCGTCGCCTGAAGCAAGAAGATTGCTCAATCCGGGAGTATCGATCGTGCCAGGGCTAATTGCGTTGACGCGAATTCGACGCTCTTTCAAATCCGTAGTCCACGTGCGCGCGAACGATCGAATCGCTGCTTTCGTAGCGCTGTAAACGCTGTTCGACGATAAGCCTTTACTGCCTACAATCGATGCGTTGAGAATGATCGAGGAGCCATCCGGCATCAACGGTAACGCCTTTTGCACCGTGAACAGGACCCCCTTCACGTTGATATCGAAGATGGAATCGAACAGTTCTTCGGATATCTCGCCGAGTTTCGCGTACTTCGCGATTCCAGCATTTGCAAACAAAACGTCAAGTCTTCCTTTTTCGGTCTTAATTTGATGGAACAGATCATCCAAATCGGAGAGCTTTGAAGCGTCGCTCGTCACTGCGCTTACATTCTTTCCGATCTCGGTTCCTGCCGCCTCCAGTTCCTGCTCCCGTCGTCCGGTGATGAAAACATACGCGCCTTCGTTCACGAATTGTTTTGCCGTCGCCAGACCAATGCCGCTGCTGCCACCTGTGACCAGTGCGATTTTTCCTTCGAGCTTGCCCATCGCTTCTCCTCCCCTAATGTGAGTCATGTGCGGCTTCCACCAGGAGACCTTCAACTTTATTGTCCAAGTCCCTTGCCACTTCCAAAGCCTCCACACTTTCATAAGGGGCGATCAAACTCGCCATTCGATCGTAGGAGAGATGTACTCCGTCGGCTTGTTCGTCGATCAGAATTGTCACCGGCGCATATGAGCCAGCATCCGATACATACTTCACCATTTTCCTCATGATGAGCGGGTTTCCGATTAGCAGGCGCATTACGTTTGGCGCGCCTGGGCCAAGCTCACGACGAAGTACGGCACCATGATCGAGGCTGATAAACTCCATCAGACCACTTGGGCCGATAGCGAGATTGACCACTCGTTGCAATTCTCGATCGTCATCTGCTTCTTGAATGGCCTTATAGAATAGCTTCATATCGGGATGACCAACTTGTGCCTCAATCGCTCGCACCACCTCTGTAAATGGTTTCGCGGAAATGACGCTGAACCTTTCGATATTTATTTGCCTCGTTCCCATGTCATTGTCTTTCTTTAGATTCGGGATCGTCTTCTCGCTGAAGCGAGTTCGCAGTTTCCTCCCTTTGAATCCATTCCCTCACGTATCGCGAACACTTGCCAAGTTCTACACCCTGCCGTTCCTTGTGTCCGAGGAAGCGAACCACGTCGAGATCTACGAGTGTCACCTCACTCAGATCAAATTTGACCACTTCGGGTTCAGCATCAACGATCAGCTTGTTCAATTCGTCAAGATGCTCCGCATTAATCCGTCCCACAAGTCGCAGAACAGTCGTGTTTCCTTGAGCGAGTTTCTCGATCTTAAACATCGTGCGTGATTCGAATTGTCGCAACATCGGGGCCAATCAAATGGATAACAGAAGTGAGGCTTCGCTGTTTGGAGGATGCCGAAAATTCAGAAAATGCCCAGTTCTCAGCGAGCATTCTTTGCCAGTAAACCGTTTCGCACCCTTTGGGTGAAGTTCGAATTCCACGGGAATTGAGCATGAATTCTAGTGTTCACTGTTCGCCTTACATCAGGGAATGGATGTTGCGAGATCGCGCACGACACAAAGCGAGAAGCTAAATAAGGAGAACAAAATGAAATCAACGCAAACTAAACCTAGCATCGTTTTCTGCCACGGGCTCTGGGCGGATGGCTCGTGCTTCAGCAAGGTGATCCCCGCGCTTCAAGCAGAAGGTCACCAGGTGATAGCCGCCCAGTAT
>DATEXA010000225.1:0-2289 GCA_035257465.1 Pyrinomonadaceae bacterium
AGTCGCCTATCCGATGAGCAACCAAATAGCACCTGCCTCATTCCACTTGAAGCAAGGAAAACGTTTTCGCCTTCGGATGCGTAATGCCAGTGACGACATTCATCCTGTCCATCTTCATCGTCACAGCTTTGAACTTACGAATCTCGCTGGAACGCCGACCGGCGGCGTTATCAAAGATGTTGTTATGCTCGGCGGCTATCAGCAGCTAGAGATTGATTTCGTTGCTAACAACCCAGGCCTTACCCTTTTCCACTGCCACCAACAACTGCACATGGATTTCGGTTTCATGACGTTGTTCGATTACGCGTAAAGATAGTTTTTTCCAACAAACAACTGAAACGTGAAAGCTTTGCGCTTTAGCAAATTTGGTCCGCCGTCCGTGCTGACCATCGAAGAAATCCCACGGCCCGAGGCGCGCGCTGGCGAAGCGCTGGTTCAGGTGAAAGCGGCAGCAATAAATCCAAGTGACGTGAAGAATATCGCGGGTCTCTTCCCTGCAACAACTTTGCCACGCACTCCGGGCCGCGATTTTTCAGGCATTGTCGTGACAGGGACAAGGTACCAAGGGCAGGAGGTGTGGTGCAGCGGCCCTGGTCTCGGGATGACACACGACGGCGCGCAGGGTGAATATGTCACGGTATCAGAGGAAGCACTCGCACTGAAACCGCGCAGGCTAAGCTTGGAACAAGCCGCAGCTATCGGCGTTCCCTTCATTACAGCCTGGGTCGCCCTGGTCCGAGCTGCAGAGCTTCAAGCCGGAGAAACAATTCTGATTATCGGCGCTGCCGGTGCAGTAGGACAGGCGGCCACGCAAATTGCAAACTGGCGGAAAGCGCGCGTGCTGGGTGCGGCTCGCAGTTCGGATCCTATTCCAGGAGCTGCTGCGGTCATCAATACAACAACGGACGACCTGCGTGATCGCGTTTTTGAATTAACGAACGGCAAGGGGGTTGAAGTGGTTCTCGACACGGTTGGCGGTGCCATGTTTGAGCCAGCGCTGCGTTGTTTGCGAATCGGTGGGCGGCACGTCGCAATCGCAAACACAGGCGACAGGCGAGTAAGTTTCGATCTAATTGATTTCTATCACAATCTCTCACGACTGATCGGCGTCGATAGCATGAAGTTCACGCCTCGCGATGTCGCAACAATCGCCGACGACTTACGCCTTGGGTTCGAGGCCGGTGCCCTGAAACCTCCACCTCTTCAGCTCCTCCCGCTCGAAAATGCAATCGAAGCCTACAAACGAATCGCCAGCGGCCAGGCAAAAGCAAAACAGGTGCTCGCCTTCCGTTAGCATTGACGAACTGCAACTCTCCTGCAGGAAGAAAGCGCTTTCAGGGGACCGCATTAAGGTTTTTGTATTTCGCTATCGCCCGAAAGAGAGAGGCCGGACCAAGGCTGAGGTCGCACCTGCATATCTTCCGAATGCGTAGTAGCAGCCGCGGACGGCGAAAGCATACAGTTCCTTTCAAAAGAGAGGCAAGTTGACTATGACTTCACGCAGAGGATTCTTGAACTTGGCAATGAAAGGATCGGCGCTGACCGCAGCTGCAGCTTTGATGCCTGGTGGCCCATTGGCTGCACGCACCGCCAACGAGAAAGCAGCGACAAATGCCGCGGAAAGTACAGCGAATAGCTCCCCTCAGGGTCATTACAAGCCACCATTCAAGTTTGGTATGGGAGGTGTACCATTAGGGAATGAGTTTTCTATTGTAACAGATGAAGATGCGAGCGCTGTTCTCGAGGCAGCATGGTCTGCCGGTGTCCGTTACTACGACGTGTCTCCGTGGTATGGATTAGGCCTGGCAGAGCGAAGATTCGGCTACTTTCTTCATAACAAGAAAAGAAGCGACTACATCATATCGTCGAAAGTCGGCAAGCTGCTGAAGGCGTCAAAGACAGCACACAATCGCGATTTATTCCCTTTTTCGCCCTCGCCGAACGATGTCGTGTTCGATTATACAGGTCCGGGGATACGGCGTTCGATCGAAGACAGCCTGCAAAGACTAGGGATCGACAGCCTCGATATTGCTTTTGTCCATGACCTCTCGCCTGACAATAAACTGCTACCGACTCCCTGGGAGGAACAGTTTAAGATTGCGACGACAGGAGCATTCCCTGAGCTCACTCGCATGCGCGAAGAGGGCATCATCAAGGGCTGGGGACTGGGTGTAAACAGGCCGGAACCGATTCTGCAAGTTCTCAAGGTGGCTGATCCGGACGTTTGCCTTTTGGCCTCGCAGTATTCGTTGATCGATCACAAGAACGCCCTCAATAACATCTTTCCAG
>DATEXA010000226.1:0-7036 GCA_035257465.1 Pyrinomonadaceae bacterium
CGTCAATCCTCATTCACCTCATTTTCAGCACGAAGAATCGCGAAGCATTTCTAACTCCGGAAATTGAAGCCGAGCTCTACCCTTACATGGCTTCCATTCTTAAGGCGCTGAAATCACCCGCGTTGATCATTAATGGCACCCCTGATCATCTTCACACTCTGTTTTCACTTTCGCGTGTTGTCACAATTGCCGACCTCGTCGAAGAGGTGAAGACAGAGTCTTCAAAATGGATCAAAACCAAGGGCAGCAAGTTTCGAAGGTTTCATTGGCAGAGTGGCTACGGAGCGTTCTCTATTGGCCAATCGCAAGTGCCAACGGTCAAGCGCTATATCAGCCGACAGAAAGATCATCATCGTCGGGTCACGTTTCAGGATGAGTATCGAAAGTTTCTTAAAGCCTACGAGGTAGAGTACGACGAACGATACGTGTGGGACTGAAATTTATCTCGCCCTTTCAGGGCTGCTAATCGTGTATGCACTCGATCCCAGGGGCGGCGCTCCTTCGTCGCTTGCCCCTGGCTATCATATTTCGCGCCGTTGGCGCTGAACTAGAGACGTGACTTTTGCAAGTGGCTCTTCAGCTTGTCGGTTGTGCGATATGCTTCAGCTTGTCGCTCATTGATTGAGCTTATTTACCGACAAGCTGAAGCTTATCGGACATACAGGCTACGGAATGAACAAGAACCTCCGGTTGTATTCGGTCGAGTCGAGGAAGGCCTTTACCATCTCCGCCTGAACGAAATCGCCGTGGAAGTCGTTCAGTTTCCCGAGCCAGAATTCGTATCCGTTGTGGTTTGTGTCCGGGGCGTCATTTGGACTGCGCCTCAGATAACCGAAGTACTGCATCAGCACAAACGCCTTGTTGAATTCGGCGGTTTGTAAACGCTGATCTTCAGCTACTGCTCGCAGCACAGCTGCTCGCCTTGAAACATCCGCGGGAGTTACGCCCAACAAGTTAATAAGGCTGGCCGTTTCACTCGGCGAAGGCGTGATTCCGGCATGCGAGGTCATTTGATTGACGATGTCCGTCGCGGTCATCGAGTTGGGAAACGCCGCAAGAAAACGTGGTTGCTGGACAAACGCCAACGTGAATGCTTGCTTGTTCGCCTCCAGTTGTCCCTGCCAATCCCCGATACCGACCTGCACACCCTCGCTAATCTTCTGCGTGTCGGGCAAGAATTCGTTGAAGGTTACGATGGGAACAGACAACGTATGGGTTCCGCCAATTGTGGAAGTCCCCTGGAAGTCACCGAATGCAGTCTTGTAGATCCTTTCGACGAGATAACCGGTCTGTTGGAACTCGATCGACAGGAAGAATGCTCCAGAGACGTTAATCCGCTTCACCTCGATGCATTGCGCGTCCGAACCGCACTGTGTGAAGTTGCTTATCCAAAAAGCCAGTCCTGAAGCGTCCGGTTCTCGGTTAAGAAAATCGACGTAATGTTGTCTGACGTAGAAGGCTGGAGTATTGAGAGGGTTCGCTGTGCCGTTTGTGCCACCATCGTTGTCGATGATCGTGAGGGTTTCTACAGTTGTTGCGCCGAGCGTTGCTCCAGTGGGATTGCTGAGCGTGATCGTAAAGGTCTCGGCTCCTTCAGCATAGACATCATCAATGATCGGAATAGAAACCGTCTTTTGCGTTTCGCCTGCCGCGAACTTCAAGCTGCCGGCACTGGTTAAATAATCACTTCGACTCGACGCGCTACCTGCAGTTGTGGCACAGCCCGCCAATCCCGAAGTATCGCTGGTTGCAAAGTTAACAGTTGCGACGCTGGTTAGATCACCGGTGCGAGTTACGTTGACTTGCAACGACCCAATGTTTTCGTCTGCTTTGAAAGTCGAAGCAGATAACTGAATTGTACTGACTGTTTGGGCACGAGGCGTGAAAGTGACTTCTGGTGCGTTCGTTAAGCTGAGAGGATCTTGTTCATTCGTGTGCGTGGTAATAACGTAGGCCTGCTGGCCACCACCTCCGATGCCAACAGTTGGAAAGAGGGCGACGTTCCCGCTTCCGTAGCGAGTCTTGATGACTCCATTGGAGTTCAACTCAATCTCGAAATTAACGGGAGTCGTACCGGTGCACACGTTGCCGTCAAACTCACAAGGAACTCCCTGAAAGCGATAGATAACTTTTCCCGGACTGGCGACCTGATAAACTCCGGCATCAGCCCTTGAAGATACTCGCAAATCCAGATCATCCCAGAGTCCGGCAATCGCCCGGTAGCCTCCGAGTTTACCTGGAGAACTTGGCACATCGTCGGCATCTCCGTTATCTCGTGTTGGTGGCGGTGTTCCAAAGTAAAGAGCGCCATTCGAGGAGATGGTCACCTCCGTATAAGTGGTGCCGAAAAACGGAAACGTAAAGCCCGCAGGAAAGAGAACGTCGTTGTATTGGTCGTCGGCAGTTGGACCCACGTTCGTCGTAGCGTCTGTTGAAAGAGCTGGCGAGGGTCCAGATCCGGTTAACGTTGTGTATGGATCTCCAACTGATTGCGGAATACCAATCGGCAACGTAACTGGTGTTCCGGCATTTCCAACATTATCAAACTCGAGTAGCGACAATGTTCCTGAGGTATGACGATATGGAATCGTCACAGTAGCAATCTGCCCGGACCCTGATGGCATTGGCACCAGGCCTTTGAGCGGAATGACGGTAGATCCATCGGTGAAGGTCAGTTGATAAAGAGCTGCCTGGCCTGCCGCACCATCATCGCCTGACGCTGTCCAGCCGACATTAATCGTACGACCATTCTGTGAATTGATATGGAAATTGGTAACTGCTCCAGGGGCTATCGTGTCGTTCTCAGCGAGTGACTGAAAACTGTTTCCTACATTCAGTCGACGGCCCGTCAGAGTCTTGTCGATTAGGGACGGACGAACGTCACCGTTAAACATGAGCAGGTTTTTCACCTGGGCAACGGTAAGGTTTGGATTCTGTGCCCACAACAAGGCGGCTGCTCCCGAGACATGCGGAGTCGACATTGAAGTGCCACTGAAGAATGTGTAGGTGTCGCCGTTAGCGTCAGTGAAAGCGGGTTCACACGGTTTGGGTAAAGGGCCTGGATTCGAGCAATGCGGCGTTGTACTCAGAATAGTGTCGCCGGGTGCTGCTAGATCTACGCTGGCACTTCCAAAATGTGAAAACGTAGAGGCAAAGTTATCAGATTGATCAGTAGCGGCGACCGCGATGACATTGGGAACGTCAAAGCTCGACGGATAATGTGGGACAAGATCGTTATCCGGCTCACGCGTTCCGTCATCAGTTGTGTTGCCGGCAGCTGCAACAAAGAGGATGCCCGCGTCATTCAGTTCATTGATTGCCTGAAGGAATGCGTTAGTGAAGCCTGCACCTCCGAAACTAGCATTCAGGACACGAATATTTGCACCCTTTGAGTGATCACCCACCCAAAGAGTACGCATCTGTTTTGCGTAGTTGCAGGCTCTAATCGCATCGACAGAGTCCCCAAAACCGTCCGAATCCAAAAATTTCAAGGACATCAAACCCACTGACCAGCTAACCCCGGCAACACCTTTACCGTTATTGCCAACTGCGCCAAGAATTCCAGCAACGTGAGTTGCATGCGTCTCAGTGTCTGCTCCAGTGAACAGCGTCCCGTTGTTATCGACGAAGTTATAACCGTGCACGTCGCCCGTGATTCCACCAACTGCCCCCGGCGTCGGGTTTGTCCAGATGTTTGCTGCCAGATCTTGGTGATTGGTGTCGATGCCTTGGTCGATAACACCAACAACAACGCTCGCATCACCAGTCTTCGTGTTCCACGCCTGTGGTGCCCCAATTGTGTTCATACTGGACTGTCGACCAGCTACGAACTGCGGGTCATTCGGAGTAACGTCGGCGTGCATTATGTAATTTGGCTCGGCGTACAGAACATCAGGCTGTGCACGCAGGGCGCTGATTGCGGTCAAGGTGTCGGCTTCATTCACACGAACGACTCGCAACCCTGGAAGCAGCTCAGAACCGTCAAAGTTTTCAACCTTCATTGACAGCAATTGACCAGTTTTTGCCGTGAGTCTAAGCGCTCCCGTTCGATGGGCGGCCATTGATTCACTTTTGTACCGAACGATTACATCGCCGGGAACATATGTGGGACGCCGTGGTTTTTTTGAGGCAGTTGCTTGTTGAACTGTTTCCAACTGAGCGCGAGAGTGTGATGGGAAAATGAGTACGGCGGCTATAAGTAAGCCCACAACAGTAATGGACACTACGCTAAGAAGTACGCGCGTCTTACTGGTCGAAAAGCTGTTCGAGAAGTGAGAAGTAGACATTGAACACAGTTCTCCTGAGACTGACCCTGACCTTAGTACAATTTTCTGTCTTTGTCGGATTCAAATCGGAAAGCTTGCGTGTAGACGAAACTAAAGGACGCCGACTCCCGAGGACCGCGTGGCCAAGAAACTAAGCACCGAAAATATATACCAATTCAGGGTCAGGTTACAGCACTAAAAAAAGTAGCGATAGCCGGGTCACCAATGAGGACGTCCTGAAGGAGCCTAATAAGAATGAAGAGCTCGGCAATTCCAGTTTCTTCACTCCGGAGGAGTGATGTTTATAGCTCGACGCGACTCCGCAACTCTGCTCCTTTCGGAAGAGAGGCTTTCGTTCGAACTTACTTGTGATCGCCATGCCGCTCTTCCGAACAGAGCCGGAGGAGGATGGCTCGCTGGCTATAAACCTTGCACTCCTCCGGAGTGGAGACTCAGAGTTCGTCCTAGGGTCCGAAGCGGTGCCGGTACTCATCAGACGAGATGAAAGCCTTCACCATCTCGGCCGCGATGTAATCCCCATTAAATTGATTCAACTTCGCCAGCCAGAAACTGAAACCACTGAAGTCAATGTCTGGCGAGTCGTTTGGATTGCGTCGCAGATAGCCAAAGTACTGCATCAACACGAAAGCCTTGTTGAACTCAGCGTTCCTCAGATTGATGTTCTCAGCAACTGCACGCAACGTTTGCGATCGCATCGTAACGTCGGACGGATTTGGAATCAGGTTATTGATAAGCGTCGCCTGGTCTGCTGCCGATAACACTCCACCCGCGTTCATATTCAGTTTATTTACAAACTCCGCAGCGGGCAGCGAGTTTGGATACAAAGCCATGAAGTCGGCCCGCTGCACAAACGCCAGAGTGTACGCTTGTTTGTTGGCTTCCAATTGCGCCTGCCAATTCCCGACGTTCACCTGCACACCCTGTCCGACCTTTTGTGTATCACGAAGGAAGTCAGACAAGACAATTGGAACAGGTGCATTAAGTGGCGAGGCTAAATTGCCAAACGCAGATTTGTAGACGCGGTAAACAAGATATCCAGTCTCCTGAAACTCGATGGACACAAAGAATGCCGCCGAGACGTTGGCACGCTTCACTTCAATGCACTGCGTATTTGCCCCACACGAATTGATTTCGTTGGACCAGAAATTAAATCCAGAAGAGTCTGGTTCTCGATTGAGGAAATCAATGTAGTGCTGGCGGACAAAAAAGCCTGTGCTGTCAATCGGATTCACGCCGGTCTCCGCAGGGCCATCATTAATAGTCAGCGTTGCGGTCGACGTACCCAGTGTCGCTCCTGTCACATTACTCAAAGTGAGCGTGAACGTTTCGGAGCCCTCAGTAAAAGCGTCGTCGATGATTGGGATCTGAATGACTTTGTCAGTGTCACCCGCTGCGAAAGTCAACGTACCTAACGTCTGAATGTAATCACAACGCGCGGACGCTGCACCCGTGATTGCAGAGCATGGGCTATTGCCTGCTGTGTCGCTCGTCGCATAGTCGACCGTTGAAATACCGGATGTGTCGCCGGTGCGGGTCACATGGACCTGTAATGAACCCACGTTCTCAGAAACGGGGGCCGGCGTCACAACTTGAATCGAAGCCGCAGGTGTAGACCCTGCTGCTGTCCAACCAAGATCATGCAATAACGACAGCGTCAGATCCCGCGGAGGCATAACGCTATGGTTTAGATCGTTAGAGTTATTTGGCTCCATTAGCTGATTCGGGAACATCGAGGTATCAAAGTGCGAAACGGAAGATCCCGACTGAAGCGGGTTAGGTGCGAACATTTTTGCTCTATTCGCAGAGTCGGCTCCTGAAAAGGTTGTGTGATCAAGAAACATCGAAGCGTTAATCGTGGCTCCTAGCTGAATCTGCATGCGAATGTTATTGGCATCGGTCAGGGCAAGACTCACAGTCGGGATCGTAATTGTCGGATCGAAACCCGTCATGCCTGGTGCAACGTCAGGAGGTAGACTTGAAGAAACGTTGCCAATAATCACTCCGATTGCACCTGCGTTTTGTGCGTTCTTGGTTTTCACTACGAAGTTACACGTACCTCGATCAATGAACGCAATTTTTCCAGACACACTTCCGCCTACTGCAGTACAGCCATCAGATGGACTTGTCTGCACAACGTTTGCGGTGATGCCCGGCGAGGACACTGGAGGTCCAAAGTCAGCTGTGCCGATAGTCAAAGTTCCAGCTATACCTGGGGGACTATTGATTCTTAGACTAGGATTGCCGAGAACGTTCGGGACATCAGCTGTTACCTGCGGACCCGCCCACACAAGATTGCCGGTGTTGATGGCGGACGCGACACGCTCGCTGTTCGTCATGTCGATCCAGAGTTTGCCGGTCGTGTCGTCGCGCAGAAATCGATCGTAGATGGTGAAGGATCCAGTGTCGGGTGCTCCTGTTGATATATTGGTGAACGTTTGGAATCCGAGGCCATGTCCGAATTCGTGTAGCAAGACGCTTACGAGGTCGATGCCGTTTCCTTCATTTCCATCAAACCCGTAATACCACGGGCTACTTGAGAGGCATGTAGGAGTCCCCACGTTTAAGTTGAAGGTCGCGTTTATCTCCTGAGTGGCGCCGTTAAGATCTGAATTCGATAAAGCATTTGCGAGCGAGGTGCTGTACCAGGTATTAGGAAAAGGAGCATTGGGAAAGTCCTTGAAAAAACCTGTACTGCCCGCTTGACCGAGCACGCCTGAAGTGGCGGAACACGCTGGCAGCGCAGCCCACCC
>DATEXA010000227.1:0-2154 GCA_035257465.1 Pyrinomonadaceae bacterium
AATAGTAGCCGATGAGTAAGTATGAGCAGAGACCGACGCCTTCCCAACCTACAAACATCATCAGGAAGTTAGAACCCATCACGAGCACGAGCATTGCAAACATGAACAGGCCCATGTAAGCGAAGAACCTGTAGAACCCGGCTTCGCCGTGCATGTACCCAGTTGCAAAGACAAAAATGCACAGGCCCACCCCAGTAACAATCAACATGAAAATTGACGAGAGTGGATCGAGTTGGTAACTCCATTCGACATTGAGTAGTCCGTAACGCGGCGCTTCTGTGGCAGCGGTGGGAATTGAAACCGTTCCCCGTCGCTGTTCCGACGTTGTTGCAAGCTTCTCCTGCTCCTGCCTTTCACTTTCAATCCCGGCGCGGGCTGCTGCACCCTGGTTGATGCTGACGGCGCCACCGGGGATCCAGTCGAAACTGAAACCGTCCTCACTGGTTAAGTAAGGTTTGCCAAACTCCAATGTTCCGCCGAAGCCATAGGAATAAACGGCACCAAGACTAATGAGGAAAGCGAGCGCGACAGATCCAATTGCGATTCCGCCGACGAGGTGTTCGGGAAAACGAAATTTACGACCAAGCAGGCCGTTGATGGCGGCACCGATTAGCGGCAGGAGGGGAACGAGCCAGATGTATTTATACATTGGTCTTTGGACTTTGGACTTGGGCCTTTGCGATTATCTTCGGCACTTTGAATTCAAAGGCCAAAGACCAAAAACCCAAGACTATCTCACCACTTCAACAAATCAATCTCGTCAACCCAGATTGTTTCTTTGTTTCGATACAACGCGATGACAATTCCTAAACCGATTGCTGCTTCTGCCGCAGCGACCACGATCACGAACACTGCGAATATCTGACCAGCAAGTGCGTTTGCGTTACCGGTCGACTGCAGATAACGAGACATGGCGATGAAGTTCAGATTCGCTGCATTGAGAATCAGCTCAATTGACATGAAGATAACGATGATGTTTCGCCGGGTCAGAACGCCGGCAACACCTATGATGAAAAGCAGCGCTCCAACCACCAGGAACTTGGAGAGGTCAGGATGTTTGACGCTCTGCACCATCACTGAGCCGCTCGACTCAGTGCCAGCTTCCTGGAAAAAGAAAATCAGAGTAGAGAAGATGCAGTTGATCATGTCTTACTCCTGACTTGCCGCTTCCAACTTCAGAAGTTCAGGATCGCGTGATGCTTCATCGTTGAGGAGATCGGGATCGACATCATCCGCAGATGCTTCCTGTCGCAAAGTTCGGGCTAACATGACTGAACCAACAATCGCAACGAGCAAAAGAATGCTGGCGATTTCAAATGGCAAAGAAGCGTATCTATAAAGGCTGTTGGCAACGAGTTCAGTTTGCTTCGTAATGCGACTGGAACCCGTCGCCGATTTTTTCAGTCGCAGGTTCTCTTCGCTCTGTTGTTCTGTAAACTGTTCAGTGGTTAGCTGGCTGTCTTTTAGTAAGACTGCAGAACCTTTGTTGACGGCATAGAGAATTCCCAGCACGAGCAAAAAACAGAAGATCAAGCTGAAGGTAACTTGTCGTTGATTGTTGAAGATCTCTTCACGTCCTGACTCTTCGGCTCCCACATTGACGAGCATGATTACGAAAAGGAACAGGACCATAACGCCGCCAACATAAACCAGTATCTGGACGCCGGCGATAAACTCAGCGCCGGATAAAACGAAGAGCGCGGCAACTGACACAAGGGAGGAAATGAGAAACAGTGCGCTATGCACCGCATTCCTCGCCATCACCGTCAGCAACCCTGCGAAGATTGCGGCGATTGCGAAGATCCAGAAGAAGAGAGATTCGTAAGAACTAAGTGGCATAAGGTGATTGCCGATTGCCAATTGCCGATTGCCGATTTGAAATCATTTCCGATTACCAATTTCCAATTGCCGAGCGCTGCGGTTCTTTTGTGACGCAGATATACGAGAGGTCGCCATAATCTTCGTGATTTCGCTTGCCTCGTCTAGCAATGGCCTCACTCGACTCTGATTTAGAAAAGCGCCTTCGATAATCAACTCCAACCAGAAAGCGCTCTCGTCTGCTTCCTCTTCAACAATTCCGATCTTCGCGATGAACTCGGCTCGCGAGCGACCCCGACAGGCAGCTCGGTAATTGGCTCCTACTGACGTACCTGC
>DATEXA010000228.1:0-32944 GCA_035257465.1 Pyrinomonadaceae bacterium
AGGTAGTCGATGCTGCACTGGAAATGTTAGTGGCAAATCCGCCACCTCCGCCAATCGTCACCGATGCTTCACGAAGTGGACACTCGGAACCGCTCTCAGTGAAAGGTAGTTAGTTCACTTACTCAACACCGCCGCTAAAGAAAACGAGGTCACCGGAATTCCTGGTGACCTCGTTTGTTATTCAAAGCCTCACCCTATGGCAATGCTTCTACGTTCACAAAGAACTTGAAGGCACCCGATTGCTGCACCCCAAGAACGACTTGCACGTTGATGCTCGCCCCCGGAGCCAAAGGAGTGGCAAGCGTAACTGTTCCTACTCCCACCGTGCTGTTAAGTCCGCCACCCAAAGGTTGATTAGGCGGCTGTTCCAATGTGGTCCCCACAACATTTACTGAGCACGGTGTCGTGGAAACTCCATTCGCGGCCAGGCACGTGGCGGCGTCGGTTATGCCATTAATAACTACGCTTGTGGATGTTAGTGTTCTTAGATCCGCAACGCCTGGCGGTACTGCGAGTGAACTAATGTCTATAACTCGCAAGCGTAGCTGAGTGACAGGCGCACCGGTGTTATTGACGAACCGTCGTCTGAGAACGAGCGTACCGTTTGCACCATTCGTCACGGCCGTCAAATCACGAGCCCGGTTCGGTGGTGAAGTTGCAGGCAAATTCGAGTCGAGGAGAGACACCCCAAATGTGCTTGTACGCGTAAGCGGACTAGCCAAATTTTGTGGACCCGGCGCTCCGAGACGTTGCCCGGCAACAGTATTCGTTGCCGAGGTATCGGCGAAGATAAAGTCATCGCTGTTATTGTTCGTGTCGATTACGGCGATTGTTGTACACGTACCCATGATTGCCGGATTGCCTTTCTTGCCACACCCGTCGCGAACGTAGGTGTAATCCAGGACGCTTCCGAGAAGTGGCATCAGGCCTTGCCCTTCTCGCAATAGATCACAATTACCGCCTACATTCCCAAAGCCAACAGCATCCAGACGAGTAACTGATGAAAGGTTGGCAACCGCCGCCGTATTGAAGATAGCGACGTTTCTATCACTCTCAATATCCGAGGACAATGTCTGATCGCCGGCAGCGTAAGCAGCAAGGCTGTAGGCTGAACCTACAAACAAGTAATGCCCTCGTGCTGGGATGACAGTTCCATTTGGAATCGTTCCGATCAGCACGGGCGTTGCGCCACAAGTAGCACCCATCTTGAATAATCCATAACCACCCGATGCATCCGAGGCGGCAATTGTTAACGGCGTATCAGTGTTGTTATATGCCTCAACAAAGTCGTCCCCAGCACCTCCAGGTCCCGATGTACGCAACTCAGAAATCAGGAAGGTTCCGGCAGCGTTCCCTTGTTTGATCGTACCTACCGCCTGTCCGTCGCCCATTACAGTGTTCGTCGCGTTCGACAAGTTGAGAAGGAACGTCTCGTCAGGCTCACCTGCTATTGCATCAGCGAGGACGTTGACCGACACGGTCTTGAATTGTTCGCCGGCGGCGAAATTAAGAACCGTGTCTGGCACTGCTGTGTAATCGACTCCTGCGACTGCATGGCCAGCACCAGGCGCCTGGTCCGCAGTAGCGTAATGGACCGAAGCACCCGAAGCTCCTGCCGGAGCCGAGAGTGAGATGGTGAAGAGCATTGGCGCTGAGCCAGTCGATGGCTCATTTGCCTGAGCGTCTGCGACCGAGACATTTGGAGCGAGGAGGATCGGAGTCAACGTCGGATCGTTAGCTCCGCCAACTGCCGGATCGTCGGTCAGCACTGATGCGAAGTTGGAGCCGGAAACGGTTCCCTGATTCGAAACGTTGGCGCCCCCAAGGTACGGCGTATTTACCGTCACCTGGAGCTGGACGTGCACAGTCTTGCCTGCTGCCAAAGTACCGATTGATTGGTTTACTGTTTCACCTACCGGCAGAACCGCCTCGGGCTTCACTCTAATACCGCGGCGTGTTTTCTTATCCTGCACCGCGTTGAGTTGTTGCCTGTTCACATTGGTATTGACTCTCGTGGTCCGAACTGCTGAGTTGGCAGTCACAACATTGCTGACTGGAGCACTCGCCGAGACTTTGCTGCGCTTAGCAATCTGTGCGTGGTTAAAGACGATTTGAGAAACCGGGCTGGAGTTTACGAGTGTTTGCTCGTCGGAATTTGAAACTCTATTCGAGTCTGCACCGGATTCTGTGGTTGGCACAACAGCGATCTCAACAGTCTTCATAGTTTGAGAAGCGCGAACCACATAGTCTTGCTGGTTTGTTACTTCCGGCTTGAACAGTGCAAACGATGGTGCAGTACAAGCAGCACCGCCGATGAAGCCCCCACCCGTCGACACGCTGTTTGCTGCGACCGTTGAAAGTGTGTTCCTTCCCGTAAGATAAGTATCGACCTCGGCCACTTCGTTATCGCTGTTGTCGCGCACGGGACCGACGTAGCCGGGCAACCGGACCGTCGTTGACTGCCGCTGACGCAAGCGGATGTTGGCGTTGTTCGGGAAGACCGCACCACTGCCGCTGCCAACCACATTATTTCCTACGCCTGCACCCCCAATGTCCACGCACGAAGTGAAATCATCGGTAGCAAGCACAGTTCCGTTGTTGAGCTGTATCCCATTGAAGTTAGTGTTGATGTTTCCCGGGTTGCTCACAGTGTTGCCGGTAACCGTGGCGTTGAAGACCGAACCGTTGTTGATCTCATCGCCAAACTGCAGGTTGATACCGTGGTTGTTATATTGGAACACCTGGTTGTTAGTGATGGCGATATTCATGTCGCTGCCGCCATCGCCGAACGCAAAGATACCGAAACTCTCCGATGATCCGGAGTTAGCAGTTCCCGCCACACCGATCGTATTGTTGCGGACGCGAGCGTTGACTGTTCCAGTTACAGCGCCGACGGCCGTCGAACGGACACGAATCGCCTCACCCTTTGAACCCTGCGTCGTGTTATTTTTGATATCAACGGTGGAATTACCAACGCCACCGAAGACAATCCGATTACCTCCAGCTACAGCACCCGGATGAGCATTAGCTCCAAGGTTATCGAAAGTATTTCCATCAATCACTGTGTCTCCGGTTGATTGCGAGTTGTTGCTTACATTGAGCCAATCAGTTCGCGCGCCTTTGATGAGTGACGACTGAAGTGTGAAATTCAATGTCGTGCCGGGGTTCTGCGACTCGATCAGAATGTTGTTGTTGCCGTTTGCAGTGCTGTTGAAGCCAAAAGTACTGCCACTGACTGTCAGCCGGTTGAGTGTTCCAGAGGTATTAACGACGTTTAGATTGTCTTCCAGACCACCATCAATCAGGCAGGCTGTAATCGCCGCCGAGCCAATGAGGTTATCGAAATTAACGCTGCCCTCATCGAATCCTATGTTGTCTCCATTATTCCCAGTGACTGTTGAGAATTCGAGCGTGAAGTTGTTTACATTGGTGCCCCGAATACCGAAGTTCTGATTTGTACCGTTGATCGTCATCCGGCGTAGAACCACATTAGAGGTGCTATTCAAATAGATACCATTGCCGTTCACGGCACCATCGGCGCCAGACTTGTTTGCAATCGTACCCCCGCTGCTGTTGCCGCCAATGGAGCTATTTGAGCCATCGCCATTCACAGTTAGACCACCGGTGGCGCCAGTGGTGTCGAGAATGATTCCAGCACTGCTACCGCCATTCGACGAGATGCTTTGGAAGGTGAGACCGGCCGCGCCAATCGTCGTGTTCGAGACATTGAGCGCTGTTCCGGTGGTAGTGACAATCGTGTTGACGCCGGAAATCGTAATCGTGCCACCGTTGGTGAGGATGATGCCGCCACCTGTCGTATTGTTGATGACGATATCGCTCATCGTAGCCGTGCCGATGTTGACTGAACCTCGAATCGCAGCATTGTCGGTATTGCTGAAGGCCAAACCAAAGAGCTGATTGCCGCTCGCGAGGTTAATACCGTTCTGTCCGCTGGTTACGGTCGTGGTAATGCTTGGCTTGGTCCCACCTGTCGACGGGAATGAAGGACTGCCGACCGGCAATGTTAGACCAGTAATACCACTAACACTCGTCGTAGCACCTTGACCAATCACTCTTTGAAGGTTGAGCAGACTTAGCGGCCCGCTGTAGTTGCCAGCACCTGTGAAAATGAAGATGTTGTCGTTGGCTGCAGGATTGTTTCCTGTCCCATTGTTAAGGCTATTGAATGCAGCCAGGGTCGAAAATGGAGATGAAAGACGCCCGCAGCCCGCAACCGTGCAGGAAGCTGCGCTGCTGTTTATGAACCAAACCATGCCACTGATTGGAATGCTGACAGTGGCCGTGTCGCTGCCACCCCCATCGGTTCGGCTGATCGTGTAAGTAAATGAATCTGAACCTTCGAAACCAGCAGGCGGGTCGTAAGTAAACTTGCCCATGTCCGCCCCGGAAACAGTCATCACGACATTGCCGCCGTTTGCTGACGTGGTGGTAATGGTATTCGACACTACGGTGTTGTTTCCCTGAACAGCGGTAATCGTGGAGGGGGTAGCGGAAACGTCGTTTCCGGTTGAGCTAAACGGAATCAAGAAAGAATTGGTCGAGACATTACCCACGAGCGTGACCGGATAGGTGTCGTCCACGGCGTCAGGGTTGACCTTAAAGCTGAAGACAAAGTCATTCACCATGTTGTCTGGAGGATCACTGGTATCAGTGTCCGTGATCTTCGTCTTATCGACGGTAACCGTGCAGGTGCTACCGGCCGGTAGAAGCGCACTAGGAGTCAGTACGAGAGCAGTAAGATTGTTCTGTGGTAATGCCGGCAAGAAGCCTAAAGGTCCTCCACCGCAGTCGATAGTTACGCCCGACGCCGCGACGTTGACGTTCTCACTAAAGTTAATAGTTATTGCGGAATTTTGCAGGACGCTGATTGAAGCATTAGCAGGAGTTGTGCTGAGAACGCTTGGCGCAGCGTCGACATTGATTGTTACTTGCGCAGTATCGTTAGGTGCTAACCCGTTTGTTGCTGTGTACGTGAAGGTATCGACTCCGGTGAAACCGGCCGCTGGATTGTACGTGAAACTCCCATCGACATTGAGCGTCACAGTTCCGCCTTGCGAAGTCGCGCCGCCGACAATTGCGACTGCAGTTGGAGCAGGAACGCCGTTATCGTTGGCGAGTACACCCGGCGTTCCAACGACAAGTTGAGTGTTCAGAGTTGCCGAGTACGTGTCGGCGAACGCGAGCGGAGAAACTTTCAATGACCCGCCAACCAACGTGGTGTTGGCATCTATCGTGTCCAAAAAGTTCACACCTGTGGCATCTGCGCCGCCGCTGTTGTTTATGTTGACGTCATAGGTGATGGTCTCACCCGGATCGGCCTTGCCATCGAGGTTTAGATCCGGAAATGAGTCGGTCTTCGTGGCCGTTATATTAGGAACCGCCGGTAAGAGGGGGTTTGGCTCCTCTTTAGAGTTGGGTTTTATTGAGCCCGGATTTTTGGGCGTGGTAGCGCTGATCGTCGCTGCACCCACAGGAACGATTGGACCAAGCAATGTCATAAAGGTGAGTAAACAGGCAGTAAAAATTCTCAGCAGACTAGAATTTTGAGCCGGGGACGTGGACATGGAGTCTCCTTATGACAGCGCTACAGTTTTAGTGCGTAGAACAGATCAGCATTTCGAACAACCGATGTTTGAAAATGACCAACTTTGCAGTAGTGCGTGGCTTGGTTGGTTTACGACATTGGTGGTGAAGACCGCGATTCAATTCTTATCCTGAAACCAGCACTTCGTGTTCTCAACGCGTGCACGCCAACGGTAGTCGACAGGAATCACTTTTAGCTGCGCGGTGGATAGATGCCCTGTAAAGCTATATTGAAGTAGTAAGTTAGGTACGGCATCATGTTGTTGTGTGGCTGATCACCTCCCGCTGGGGAGAGCGCCTGATTGGCCATTGTGGTGTTAGGGTTAACGTTCGCGTAGAGATTGCTGGATGCCTTTGCCAAACTCCGGTCAGATGTCGGAATTGCCAAATCGGCATCATCTAATGATGCTCGCAGGGTGTGAGAGTGATTTGGAATTTCCGACTGCAGTAGCGTGACATTCTCTGAACCACTCACTTCTCCGAGGTCGTGCAGCGAAAGGCCAGGCCCCTGTCCCGGATGCATAGGTACGAAACCTTGCAGGTTGGGCAATGCGAAATTCGACTGGCCATTCCCACCATAAGTCGTGCCCAGCAAGGAAAACAATGCAGTGTTTTGCGATATCGGCAAGATCTGCCCATCACACCAGGCCCATCCCCTTGGCGCAAAGTTGAATGGGAAAATGCGGATTTCAGCGACAAAAGGGTCGGACATGACAATCTCCCTCAGGTTAAGCAGTTTGATAAAAGCAACAGCAAAGCAATTGACTGAAAGCTTCTCAATCCCTTCGCTACGTCTGCGATGGGAAAACCCCAAATAGCGAGATGATAAAATTTATGCACAGGTACGGTTGAAAGTTGGTATGTGGCTGACTACCGCCGACCGGTGTAAGTGCCGACGAACGCATGTTGAGGGTTGGTACGTCCTCAAGATACGGAATCGCGCCCTGCGAATTGCTGATCAAGTTACCTGTGGTATTGAGTTGGTTTCCCAAGTCTCCCGATGCGAGCAGTGCGTGACTATGCTGGGGTATCTGATTGATGGTAAGGGTGACTTCCTCGACGCCACCTTGCTCAGCGAGGACGAATCCATTTCCCTGATGAATGGGAACCCGACCACGCAGGTCAGGCAGCGCGAACGTAGTTTCTCCATCGCCTCCGTATGTAGTTCCAATCAAATTAAAAAGCGTGTCATATTCAGAGATCGGTAGTAATTGGCCTTCACAGAACATCCATCCCGCAGGCGCGAAGTTGCCGCCAAACATTCTGATCTCACCATAGTAGGGTTGTGACATCCGGGTTCTCCTTAATTGGGTGACGGGAAGATGCCTTGCAGGGCAATACAGAACGTCAGGGTCAGGTATGGCTGCATGTTAAGGTGAGCCTGACTGCCACCTGAGTTGGTTACCGATCCCGGGTTGAGAGCTGTCAAGTTAGTGGGTGCATGGTAGCTCGCAGTGGAGTTCGCTAAGACCGCGTCGGTGGGATCGTTCGTTGCAGCATTAGTATTTGTGGCTTGCAAACTGTGAGTATGGGTCGGTAGTTCCCCAATTGTAAGCGTGTGTGTCTGCTCCCCTGCCTTTTCTCCGAGTGTGTGCCCGCCGCCAACGTGAATCGGGGTCCTTCCGCGCTGATCAGGCAGTGCAAAATTCACTCGACCGTCGCCGCCAAAGGTCGTGCCTAATAGTGAAAACAAAGCTTGATTTTGATTTATAGGTAGGAGCTGCCCATTACACATAGCCCAACCCTTGGGAGCAAAGTTGAAGCTTAGGATTTTGATTTCGGACAGAAACGGTTCCGCCATTTAAGAGCTCCTTCGCAATTGGTTTTCACATGAACTTCTAAACAGAAACAGGTTTCGAGTAAGGATGGACGGCCGGAATTCTAATGGAATGGGACTCTCCTTAATCGTTTAATTCAAGTTCAATTCCGACGCTTGTAAGGACGCGAGGCAAACTGATTTTAGCCGAAGGGCCCGCCAAATCCAAGATTTTCTTTTAATAACGTAGTTAACTACTCTCCCCTTTTGAACTATTAAGCCCTGGCTTGGAGTTACTTGAAGTTATTAGAGGGCACATACGACTGAGGCTCGTTGCAAATTAATTTGCTCGACGATGAAGTGCGAACTCAAATAAACTAGACAAGCTCACGAAGGCCCAACAGACCCCCTTCCACAAGGAGAGAAAAAATGACCCTAGCACGACGCAACTTCTTGAAATCCAGCATCCAGCTCGTAGGTTCCGCGGCTTTCGCCCTGGGCCTTACCCGTCTGGGCTTTGCTCAAAAGGGTCGAGGCCGTGTGGAGATCATTAGTAGACCTTCGAGCGAGATTCCTACTGAAGCGCAACGTGACCCAGTTTTCATGTTCACGCGCGCAACGTTTGATCCTTATGTAGGTGGTTACTTTCAAGCTCCAAATGCGCGCGGCGAAATGGTAAGCCTGAAGTTGTTGAAGGCGGAATCGTACTCACCCAAGCAGAACACGAGGCTTTCCACTGGTAGAGCGATCGCGACCGACTCGTTTTCGCTCTTGTTTAGCGCTTCGGAAGCATTACCTCTATTTTCAAGTATGCATACGATCACTCACGGAGCTCTCGGTGAATTCACCTTGTTTCTAACCCGCAGCCAGGGACCTAATGGCGAAATTTACTATCAAGCAGTTTTTAATCGTGCTCACTAGATGGCGCCACATGAGAGAGACCAAAGCCTCAGCTTTCCAGGCTGGAGTCACTGATGGCAAGAGCCTTCGAATAACGATCACTTGACCTTAACCAAAAACTCCAAGCTCACTCTCGATAATGGCCTCACAATAACACTCCGAACTGTCACAGCTGCTGATGATGAGTTTTTACTGAGCGTTTACCACAGTACGCGCGAGGAGGAACTTGCTCAGGCGACTTGGGAACCGGGACAAAAAGACCTCTTTGTGCGCTGGCAGTTTGATTTGCAGCGACGTGAGTACGACTTAAGATTTCCGCAGGCGGAATACGATGTGATCCTCGTCGATGACAAACCAGCGGGAAGAATTTGGATTGGAACCGATGATGTCGAAATCCGCTTACTCGATATTGCGCTGTTGCCGGAATTTCAAAATCAGGGTGTGGGAACGATGCTTCTGCGTTTGCTTATCGAGGACGCGACTCGAGCGAATAAGCGACTGCGACACATGGTCTTTGTGCATAACAACGACGCCCATCGTTTTTATGAACGACTCGGATTTTTAGTGATCGAAGATCTCGGGGCTTATAAACATATGGAGTTTCGTGCTTGAGCTGCAACAACCGCAATAACGTTCTACTTGAAGCAGTTGAAAACCGCCTCATACCGAATAACTTTCTCGTCGCCTGAAATCGGAACAATGAAAATGTCGACTTTGCCCATTCGTTCGTGATCCATTTGATACGTTTGCTGGGGAAGTCGCGGTTGCGCTGGGCCATCAAGGTAGATCGAGAATCGCTCCATTGATGAATCCGGTTCGTTACCGTAGGGTTTGATTTCAACCAGCTTCAGCTCCACTGTCTTTTCATCAAATGTGAGAGAAAACTTTGTATTCAAGTTTTGGTTGAAACTTGCTTCAGTCAACTGTCCATCGGCCATATCTCAGTTCGCCCTTTTTGCAGAAAGATCGAAGAGTCCAGAAGCTCTTTGGATTAGTGCTTTTTCATCTGGTCCTTGATGTTTAGTTGCCGAATCAATCGATGCAGATAATTTGGGTGAACGCCCAACAGCCGAGCTGCCTCGGTGTAATTTCCATTCACCTTTTCCATAGCGTCGAGAATAATCCGCTTCTTCGTTTGCGTTACGGCTTCATGGTACTTCCACGTTGACGATGTCGAAGGCGACAGTTCTCTTTCTAAAATAGCCTCCGGCAAGTCTTCAGGAAGTATAACTTCCGTAGTCCCCAGTACAACTGCACGTTCAATTGCGTTCTCTAATTCGCGAACATTGCCTGGCCAGTCGTATCCAACCAAAAAGTCTCGCACGTCCTGCGAAATCCCAGTCACTCGGCGATTACACTTGGCGCTGTACTTTTGTGCAAAATAATTTACGAGCAGCGGGATGTCCTCCTTGCGCTCGCGAAGTCGTGGCATTTCAAACGAGACAACGTTCAATCGATAAAAGAGGTCCTGTCGGAATTCATTGGCCTCGATAGCCTCTTCCAGGTTTTTATTTGTTGCCGCTAACAATCGAATATCGACTTTTATTGTTTGCGTACCCCCAACTCTTTCAAACTCGCGTTCCTGCAGAACACGCAAGAGTTTTACCTGTAAGCCGGCTGAGATCTCACCGATTTCATCGAGAAACAGAGTGCCTCCTTCGGCGATTTCCAGGCGGCCTTTTTTCCGGGCAATGGCTCCGGTGAATGCTCCTTTTTCATGACCAAACAATTCACTCTCAAGCAACGTCTCGGTTAGCGCAGCACAATTAACACCTATGAATGGTTTCTGTGCTCGATTACTGTTCCGGTGAATAGCGCGTGCTGCAAGTTCCTTGCCCGTCCCGCTTTCACCTGCAATCAGAACCGTAGAATCTGTTGGCGAGACCTTCTTGATAAAGTGATAGACGCGCTGCATGGCCGGACTTTCACCAACCATATTGTGCTCGATGTTCACATCCTCCAAGAGCCGGCGGTTTTCACTCTCGAGCCATTCAAAGTGGCGCGCGTTCTCTATGGCGACTGACGTTATTCCAGAAATGGCAGTAACGAGCTGAAGGTGGTCGCGGTTGAAATTGTCACCCTTCACAGATGTGTCGAGGTATAGCACGCCCAGTTTTCGTTCCATCACCATAAGCGGAACGCACATTACCGATACCGCGCGTGAGGCAACCATACTTGCTGTCGTCAACTCCTGGTCTCTGGCTACGTCATTGGTCAACAACGAAACTCCATCACGTAAGACTTGTTGCGCGATTGTTTTGCTTACAGTGACCGATTGATCCTTCCCCTCAGTGCGGTCGAGCGCAAAGACTGAGCTGTCGTCGAACTCTCCGTTAACGGTTAAGAGGATAGCGGCATGTTGAGCAGGCACTACTTCGAAAAGCAGTGCAAGCAATCGTTGCTGTAACTCCTCGAGGCCCCTGATTGCATTAATCGTGGTGCTGACCTTCATCAAAGCACTGAGGTCACGCGCCATTATGTAAAGTGCATCGTCAAACCGCAGTTGAACAGTGGAACCACTCACCACGTGCCCATCATCAAGTTTCACCTGACTCGAGTTTGAGATCGCGCCGCCATCGTCAACCAGAAAGAGAAATTGCGACTCGCCAATTCGGATACGATCGCCGTGCTCCAGTTGTCGGGTCTTGACCGGAACGTCGTTTACAAAAGTTCCGTTGAGACTTTCGAGATCGGTAATAACAAAGGCGTTCTCGTTCTTTTCGATAACTGAATGTCGTCGAGAGACGGAAGCGTCGGCGATGCAGAGATTCGCGGCGGTCTCGCGTCCAATAACTAGCGATGCCTCATCGATAGTGAAGGTCCCACCTTTGAGTTTGCCTGTTATTGCTGCAAGTCGCGGCTGCATGGGTGAAATGAGTGTCAGGTTTAGTGGCTCAGTCTACGCGCCTAAACGTTTTCGATCAACAGTTTGAGTCTTCGCGATTTATCTCTATCCGACTAGATAGTACCGACTATCCAAAAAGATAGTCCGATGCAGCCTCCCACTCCACCGAGAGTACAGAGACTTGCAAAATCCCCAAGTTATTCGTGCTTGGTTGAATCTCACAATCAATATCCTGGTGTGGCACGAACTTAGCAAGAGCTTAGACTGGCCCAACGAAACTTAGACCCAGAAATTCCCAAAAGACGAAAGAGGAGGAAGCCATGGTTAGACAAATGCTAAAAGGTATATCGATGCTGATGTTGCTCGTAGCGCTTTCGCTCGTTACTGCTTCAGTTTCCGCTCAAGGATCACATAGCGAGTACGCCAATATCCCGTTTGACTTCGTGACCGGCGACAAAGAGATGACTGCCGGACGTTACCAAGTAAGTCGGATGACCTCTAATGGCGACGCGATCTGTGTAAGAGGCACTGAGAATTCACAATCGGCGATCAAACTTTCAAATAACCTGGTTCGAACGAACCCGGCAACAGAATCCAAGCTGGTATTTCACCGCTACGGAAATACTTACTTCCTGTCGGAAGTTTGGATCCAGGGTGAAAACACCGGTCGTCAGATCAGAAAGTCGAACGCAGAGAAGGCTGTTGAACGAGAGTTGGTTGCGAGCCAAAAGAGATATGAAAACGTCACCGTCGCGCTAGCCAGAGACTAATTGAATTGTTCCGCAGCGTCCCGCGCAAGGAAGACGAGTCGTTAGACTGGTAGACTCGTTTCTCCTCAAAACTAAAACGGCAACCCAACGCTCCCGGGTTGCCGTTTTGGTGTTCTCAGATCAAATGTCCGAAACGTTTACGGCAACAACCTCCAGTTGTTTGTAGGTTCAGTTGGTACCGTCTTGTGCTTCTCCAGCCAGTCAATAATCAATTCTCGAATCTCTTCGCTCGACCGATAGACGACGGGTGCATCCTTGTACATCGAGTATCCGCCGCCGCCATTCACCCGATAATTGTTTGTTGCCAGTCGAAGTTTTTGTTCTGGCCTAAGAGGTTGACCATGAAAACGAAGATTCTGTATCCGTTGTCCGATTGGTTTTGAAATATCGAGATCGTAAGTGACACCTTCCGCGATGTCGAAATTATAAGCAGGAATCTTTTCGTCGATTTGATCTTGCGGTGGCTTACCTGGCACATAACTCTTGAAGTACTTCGCTGAATGTTCAAGTGCATCTTTGAGTTGTTGGCCAGTAACTTCCAGAACCACCAGCGTATTCTCGTAAACGTAAAGGCCGGCTATGTCCCTCACCGTCACGGGACCTTTGGCTATACGCGCATCCGAATTAAAGCTCGCGACCATTGAAACGTCAGCATCCCCAGCTTCGAGTTGAACCTTCTGAACCAAATCCAGGATTGCGGTATCACGAAACCGCGCCTCTTTCGCAGTTAACGCGACATCTGATTCACCAATTGCTCTACCCAACCACTCCTGTGTCTCACGGTCGTAGGGTTCAGCAAGTTTCACAACAGCCGGGTCCGGCTCAATTCGATCTTCTGAAGGGATTGTCCGCGCTGCTTTTGCAGAAACATGCCAGCCTGTCTCTGACCTCTGCAGATACACATCGGCGCGTGCAAGATGTCTGCCCCATGCGTTTGCCTGCGTAAGTAAGACGCCATTGATGTACAGCGACGGGACATCGCGATGTGTATGGCCCATGAAAATTAGATCGATACCCGGTACCTCCTGGGCAATTGAAATTGCTTCATTCTCATCCGGCACTTGTCCGGGACTCTTTTGACCAGTTTGCAGATCCTCTTCGAGCCCCATGTGCATCGCGACAACAACTAAATCAACCTTTTCCTTTGCGCGGAGAATTGGCACCCACTTTTTCGCTTCGAGAATCGGGTTGTGAAATTCCAGTCCGGCATAGTTGGGTGGATTGTCCCAGTTAGGAACACCGGGCGTAGTGAGACCAAGTATTCCAATTCTGACGCCTCCAAGTTCGCGAACGAGATAAGGTTGATAGTGTGTCTCGCCCGTTTTGACGTCGTAGGTGTTGGCAGATAACCAGGGAAACTTTGCTTCTTTCCGCGCTTTCTCCAGGACCTTCAAACCAAAATTGTATTCATGATTGCCGACCGCCATTGCATCGTAGTTCAGGAAATTCATCACGAGCATCATTGGATCCGGCGGTTGATTGTTCTTTCTGCCGTGAAAGGATTCGAGTGGTGTGCCTTGGATGGTGTCGCCTGAGTCGATCAGTAGGACGTTTGGTTGTTCTTTCCTGATTCCCTTGATGAGAGTTGAGATTTTCGCCAATCCACGGTTGTCAGGCCTATTGGTGTAGTAGTCGATTGGGTCTATGTTGCCGTGCAGATCTGTGGTGCCCAGAATAGTGATCTGAACGCGATTAGGCGCGACACCATCCTGCGAATAAAGCGCCGGCGCGATTAAGAGCAGTGACAGGTAGAGAAAGATCGATACAGTTTTTCGTTGATTCATTGAAGCAGGTTTTGGTCAGGTTTATTTCAAATCAATTCAGCCAGATTATACCGCTTTGAAAATGAGAACCGGAGGATCCGGCTTCGCCGCCTGATGTGAAGCGTGGCTCTGCCCGCCGTTGTTCTGCTCGATTAAATGCTTTATGGTTACCATGACTAAGTAAGCAACCGGAAATTAATGACAATTGGCGGAAGATTCGAACCGCTGAGTCTGGGACCGCCGGCGTCTTCGCCTGCAAGTAGGTCAGCGGTTTCCAAGGCTGATGGTTCGGACTACACAAGACGTTTCCAGTTCGGTAACAAACGATCGTTTATGGACAACCTCGTAACTTCAAACATTCGTCAACGTCCCATTCGAACAATGGTTAGCGTCGCCGGCATAGCTTTAGGTGTTTGCCTTGTAATGCTCTTTACAGGACTAACACACGGAATGTCGATGGATCTTGAACGACGCGCTTCAAATGTCAGGGCCGAACTCATTTTCATGCGACCTGGCGCCATTCAAGCAACCAGCGCTTCACTGAATCTCGACGTTCGCTATGCAGATCGACTCAAAGCGATCAACGGTGTGGAAGATGCGATACCTGTAGGTCGATATCTGTTTCAGGGCACGACCGGAATCGGGCTTGAGCAGATCGATGGAGTTGACTGGGAATCCTATGCACGCATGAATGATATTCGGATTGTTGCCGGCAATGGCCCGTCTGGACCAAACGAAGCAATGATTGACGAAGTGAAAGCTCGAAACGACAACTTTCACGTTGGAGATCAGATCAAACCATTTGGAACGAAGGGATATCGTATTGTCGGAATCTACTCGCCTGAGTCAGGTCCACGCACTAAGTTGACACTGGCCGGGCTACAGGAAGCACTCGAGTCGACTAACAAATGCACTTTCATTTTTGTAAAGTTGCGTAATCCCGATCAGGTGGACGCCATGGCGGCGAAGATCAATACCGAGCTTCCAGGAAACACAATTCAACCAACGAAGGAAATCTTTGCCGGTTTCGAAAAGACGATTCCCTTCCTAGGTGTATTTCTTCGTGTCCTCGTCGGGCTCGCTGCAGTTGTTAGTGCTCTCGTTGTGATGTTGGCGATGTACACAACAATTACCGAAAGAACCCGTGAGATAGGCATACTGAAGGCAATGGGAGCCTCTCGTGGTTACATCGTTGGAATTATCGAGAAGGAAGCAATTCTGATCAGCGTGATCGGGTTGATTGCGGGTTTTGCCATTTCAGCGATTGCTGGATTGCTCATTCACAAAGTCTACGGACTCGTTTTCGAATACAGTTGGCAATGGGCTCTCACCGCCGCTGCGATTGGACTGCTTGGTGGCATCCTGGGTGCACTTTATCCAGCCTGGCGTGCCTCAAACCTTGATCCGGTTAATGCGCTGGCTTACGACTAGTCTGCTAGCGTCAGAGTAACTGAAGTTTGCTGGGATCGGGTCCCAATCCTGACAACAAAGCCGTATCAAAAAGAAAAGCTTTGCTAAGAAAACAAGAAGTTGTTGATTTGTTTCACAGAGTCTGCGCACTCACCTCAGCTAATTCCTCTGCAGTCCCCTCGCCAACATTGCGCAGTGAGAAACCCTTCTTCAAAAGTAAGGCAACTCCAATTGTGCTCCAGAAAATGTCGCGGGCCTTGCGAACGATTGCCAGCGTTACTCCTGTTGCTTTCGCAAGTCCAAGTACTTTCGAAACCTGACCAGTCCCTCCTTCATCAACTCCGGCCCTCAAAGGCACAAACTTAAACGCAACATTAATTATCCGGTTGACGGACTCCAGGATAAACGCCTGAGTCACTGAAGCCGCTATTGGACTGATGTAGAGTAGCGTGACATAGATTTCGACTACTCCGGCCAGGTGAAAAAGCAACTCGAATAACAGAATAGTCAGAAGACCTCGATGACCACGGTTGTAGAAACCGTAAACTCGTTCTTCGAGCACTTCAGCACGCGGCTGGATCTTAGCCATTGCTGAACGCGCAAACCCTTTCGATCCCAGGAAACCAACTGCACCGCTCAAGAACTTCGCTCGCCGACGTAGAACGATGTAGCCGAGTGGAACGATGATGACGATAGTTATGAGCGCGCCAATGCTTGCGTAACGCAACGGTCTTGGTAGCGGAAAACTCAGTAACAACGTTGCGGTTCCTGAAAAGATGAACAAAGAGACCGAGAGACTGTAGAAGATGTTTTCGACCGCCAGAGCTGAGAAACCAACCATAAAAGGAATTCGATCTTTCACGAAGACCGCTTTTGACGGTTCGCTCACTGCAATGCTGGCGAGGGGAATGATGTTTCCGAGAGCGTCACCCATCAGCCGCGCAGCAAGCGCATCACGAAAGCGCAAGACAAACGGCGGCTCAACACACTTCATCCAGGCAAGTGACCGAACGATGTGACGAACGCTCGAGATGGCGAGAATAAATAAGAAGCCAATACCGAGCCGGCGAATTCCAGCGATAATTTCACCGACACCTGCCTTGCGCACGAAATAACCGAATAGCAGTAATCCGAGCAGTCCAAAAAGTATTCCAAGTGGCGCAAATCTGCGTCGGGTTTTCCTCACAGACGACGGCTCAGATTCAGTCATTAATTTACCGTAACACATTGAAGCGAGGTTGCAGCAAGCAACAGGCCGGACCTTGACCACCGCCTTTCAGGGTTCCCTGGCATTTGAACTCAACCTTCAAATAAAACCGTAAATTTGCCCACTAAAACCTTCGGAGGAGGAGTCAATGACCAAAAGCCAAAATCGCCTTTTGCCTTTTTAGTTTTGGCTTGATTATGATGCAGCGTTCAGCTTCTCATTACAGACAAAGCAAGGTATCTGATGAGTCAATCCCAAACAGTTATTGAGCAATTATCAGGGCGACCACTAACCACACTTTCTGAAGACGAGCAGATGTTTCGCGCCAGCGTTCGCGAATTCGCGGAGGGTGAGTTACGACCTCGCGTCGAACAAATGGACGAGCATCAGAAACTCGATCCTGCCATCATCAAGCAATGTTTTGACCTCGGTTTGATGGGCATCGAAACACCGGAAGAATATGGTGGTGCTGGTTCCACTTTCTTCACGGCCATTCTGGCAGTCGAGGAACTTTCCCGCGTTGACGCTTCCGTCGGGGTTTTTGTTGACGTTCAAAACACCCTTGTCAACAACGCCTTTATTCGTTGGGGAACTCCAGAACAGAAGGAGAAGTATCTGACTCGTCTTGCGAGCCAAAGCGTTGGCGCATACGCGTTGAGCGAACCTGGTTCAGGTTCGGATGCTTTCGCGATGCAAACCAAAGCCGTTGATAAAGGCGACCACTACATACTCAACGGCCGAAAGCTTTGGATCACAAATGGTATTGAGGCGGAGATTTTTGTGTTGTTCGCCAATGCTAATCCCGAGGCGGGTTACAGGGGCATCACCGCCTTCGCAGTGGAGAAAAGCTTTCCGGGTTTCTCCGTTGGAAAGAAGGAGAACAAGCTAGGGATTCGTGCGTCGTCGACTGTGGAACTGATTCTCGAAGACTGCAAAGTTCCAAAGGAGAACGTGCTGGGTGAAGCTGGGAAAGGTTACAAGATCTCGATTGAAACATTGAATGAGGGCCGCATTGGGATTGGCGCACAGATGATTGGCATCGCTACAGGCGCGCTTGAGAGCGCCCTGGCATACACCGGAGAGCGCCAGCAGTTTGGTAAGGCCATCAACCAGTTTCAAGGCGTGCAGTTTCAACTGGCAGAAATGGCAACGGAACTGGAAGCGGCGCGCTTGCTGGTTTACAACGCTGCTCGCATGAAAGATGCCGGTATCAATTTCGTCAAGGAAGCCGCCATGGCAAAACTCTACTCATCGCGTGTAGCCGAACGCGTCACATCAAAAGCAATTGAGTTGTACGGGGGCTACGGTTACGTGAAGGATTATCCCGTAGAGAAATACTGGCGCGACTCCAAAATTGGAGCTATCTACGAAGGCACTTCCAACATGCAGTTACAGACGATCGCTAAATTGATCATCGGTGGGAAATAAGATTAGCAGTAATAGGCTGAGCGGGGTGCACAAACATGGGAACCTCTCGAATAGAATTGTTCAAGCAAATGTTGGCTGGTGATCCGGGAAACACTGCGATTATGTTTGGCCTTGCTAAGGAGTATGAAAAGTCGGGCCAGAACGAGGAGCTAATTGAGACTTTGAATCGTTACCTTGAAGTTTCGGACGATCAAGGTAACGCGTATGGCATGCTCGCGAGCGCTTATGAACGACTTGGTCAACGGGACCAGGCAAGGCAGGCTTACGAACGAGGTATCGAGACTGCCCAACGTCACGGCCACCCGGGCATGGCTGAAGAATATCGAATGACCCTGGCTAGCAACTATGAATGACACCAAAGTACTGAAGCTCGTGCGCAAATCGGAAACGGAATCCACCGAAGCTGTGGTCGAGCAACCGCTGGCTGCCAAGCCCGCGCCCGCTCCGCGTCCAACTCCTGTTGAAGTTCCCAAGCCAACCGCGGCCTCCGGTGCAACACCAATGCATGCAGTCAAACCGGCTTTTGCCAAATCGCAGGGGCAACAGTTACCGGACCGGAAAATACTCCTCGAGATGTACCGGACCATGTATGCTTCGCGGCGAATCGACGACAAAGAGATTCAACTCAAAGGCCAGAATCGGATCTATTTCCAGATAAGTGGGGCCGGACACGAAGCAGTGCTTGTTGCCGCCGGCATGGCGTTGAAAGCAGGTTACGATTGGTTCTATCCCTATTACCGCGATCGGGCACTGTGCTTACAACTGGGAATGACTCCGCTAGAGATGTTGCTGGCTGCAGTGGGCGCTGAAGATGATCCAAACTCACATGGACGTCAGATGCCTTCACACTGGGGCCATGCCAAACTCCATATCGTTTCGCAGTCGTCACCAACGGGCACGCAGCTGCTTCAAGCCGTCGGCTGTGCAGAAGCAAACTACAGAGTCAATCTCGTCGCAGAGTTAAAGAATCGTGTCAAAGACTTTCATAAAGACGAAGTGACGTATGTCTCACTTGGTGACGGCACAACCAGTGAAGGTGAATTCTGGGAGTCGCTAAATACCGCTTGCAATCTAAAACTTCCGGTGGTCTTCCTGCTTGAGGACAACGGTTATGCGATCAGTGTCCCGGTTGAAGTACAAACCGCTGGCGGTGACGCATCAAAACTCGTTGAAGGATTTCCCTCACTCTATATTCAAAAGTGCGACGGCACTGATCCCATCGAGTCGCTTGAGACTATGCAACGTGCGGTTAAATATTGCCGTGAGCGAAAAGGTCCCGCTTTAGTGCACGCCAAAGTCATTAGACCCTATTCACATTCGCTGTCTGATGATGAACGACTGTACCGACCCACTGAAGAGATTGCTGGAGACGCAGAGCACGATCCTGTCAAGCGCTTTGGCGCGCGATTGATCGATGAAGGCTTAATTGATCAGAGCGGGCTCCAACGAATTAAGGACGAAGTCGATAGAGAAATCGCCGAAGCGGCAGACAAGGCATTGGAGGCCAATCAACCGCCTGTCGATAGTGTTACCAGGTTTGTTTTTTCGCCTGATGTCGATCCGACGTCGCAAGCTTTCGATACTGAAGACGGGCTCGAGTTATCAGGGAACGCCGGAACGATTGTTGACCTGATTAACCGTTGTCTGCACACCGAAATGGCACGCGATCCGCGCATCGTCGTTTTCGGTGAAGACGTCGCGGACTGTTCGCGCGAAGAATATATCGACAACGTCAAAGGTAAAGGCGGGGTATTCAAGGTCACTGCGAACTTGCAAAGAAAGTTCGGCAGCGCTCGCGTCTTTAACTCACCGCTCGCAGAAGCAAACATTATCGGTCGCGCGATAGGGATGGCAACGCGTGGCTTGAAACCGGTTGTAGAAATTCAATTCTTTGACTACATCTGGCCAGCCATGCACCAGATCAGGAACGAGCTGGCGTTGTTACGTTGGCGCTCCGGAAATGAATGGAAAGCACCCGTAGTCATACGGGTTCCGATTGGCGGCTATTTAAAAGGCGGTGCCGTCTACCACTCGCAGTCGGGTGTTTCAACGTTCACGCAGATCCCGGGTTTGCGAGTTATATATCCGTCAAACGCCCTGGACGCGAACGGGTTGTTGAGAACTGCAATTCGTTCTGATGATCCGGTTTTGTTTCTGGAACACAAACATCTTTACCGGCAGGCCTACAACAAATCGCAGTATCCGGGTGATGACTTCATGGTTCCGTTTGGGAAGGCAAAGAAAGTTCGCGAGGGGACGGATCTGTCGATCATCACGTACGGAGCGTTGGTGCAGCGGTCAGTGGTTGCTGCTAAACAGGCAGAGCGGGATGGTATCAGCGTAGAAGTTATCGACCTTCGCAGCCTTGTTCCTTACGACTGGAATGCAATCGCCGAGACTGTGAAGAAAACCAATCGCGTCATCGTTGCACACGAAGACTCGTTGTCGTTTGGGTATGGAGCAGAAATCGCGGCCCGAATTTCGAGTGAACTCTTTGAGCATCTTGACGCGCCGGTGAAGCGTGTTTGTGCTCTCGATACCTTCGTCGCCTATGCACCCGTGCTTGAGGACGTGATCCTTCCTCAAGTATCGGACGTCGCCAAGGCAATTGCCGAAGTAAAGAATTACTAATGTCCGATAACGTCCGATAGGCTTTAGAGACGCTTGCAAAAGTCACGAAGTGACTCGCGGAGTGGGATTTAATCAAAGCTTTTGCTTCTTCAGCAGTTCTTTCTTCACTCCGGAGGAGTGCGATGTCTATAGCTCGACGCGACTCAGCAACTCTGCTCTGTTAGGAAGAGCGGCACTCGTTCGAACCTACTTGGAATCGCCGCGCCGCTCTTCCGTACAGAGCCGGAGGAGGAGGGCTCGCTGACTATAAACATTGCACTCCTCCGGAGTGGAGACCCTAACATTGTTTGTTGCGTTCTGACTCTTGCAAAAGGCGCTTTAGCTGTCGGAGATATTCGTCCTCAGTTGCGCAACTAGTGGTTCAGTTCGTCTTGTCTCATTCTCACCGTTGGTTGTAGCCCGGTGGTTGAGAAAGGTGAGAATTTCTCAACCGTCTCAAAAAGAAAGACCGCATGAACGAACCCGTCAGGTCAATCCGAAAAGTGACAGTCAATTCTGTACTTGGAATTGTTATTATCGCCTCAGGCGTGTTGGTTTGTTTAAGGGGAATTCGAAGAATAGTTTTTCAGGCAGAGTATTACGAATATGTAATGGCGGGGTTAATAGTCTCTGTAATAGGTGTACTTATTATCCTTGCCGGACTCTACGTGGTGATCAAGGAACGCTCCCGAGTCTAGTTCAGTCAACGCACGCACTCGCGCACACCTACTTCAATACATCCGTGTATCGTTCTGTTTCGCACTTTCCCGCCTTTTGTTCCCCATTTTCAGCGGTTTCCGTCATCTCCGGTAGCGGCATCCTGTTTGCCAAAACATTGATAGAGCCCGAGTGCGTCTTCCCGACATCTTTCCCTCGCTTGAAAGAAAATCGCGATTTATCGACAAGGAGGTATGAGAATGAAGAGGAAAGCTTTGAGCTTCGTGGCGGCTGCGGTCTTCGGCCTTGCCACCGCTGCGTTCGCTCTAGGTCAAGAGACAACCACCACCGTTACGAAGACGGTTCAAAATCCAGATGGGACCTACACAATCATCGAATATCCCGCGAAGAAAGAAGTGATGATTAATCTAAATCCAGTGAACATCACTGGCGCCAAAGGAATGGCGACAATTCTTCGCGACGACGCCGGAACAAGAATTAAACTTAACCTGATGAACGTCCCAGCGGACGTAACGTCATTGACCCTTTACGCGGTCGACGACACTGGCGCGGTAACACCAATAGGACCTGTTGCAATTAGCAATGGTGCGGGAACGTTGACCGCAAGTACGCCTCTGACGAAGTTTATGTTGATCGCATCTCCCGAAGGATCCCTGTCAGCTTACGATCCGAACACCGCCGTGGTGTTTAGGAGCGCTGTGCCCGAGGGATACACAGTGATACCGCTCAGCAGTGCGCGAGGTGAGAAAGTAGCGGCGGTGACGGAGCCAGCCAGCTCCACTGGCTACCAGGTAGCGATGCTTAACATTCCAGCCTACAAAAAAGGAGACGACACCAAAATCAAAGTCGACTTCGCTGGACCGATGGCTGGTGCGCGCGCGAATGTTTTCATAACCCCGCGGAAGGATGGACCTACTGAGGTCAGAATGCGGTTCCATGAGTTGAAGGAAGCGCCTAATCAGAAATTCATCCTGTGGGCAGTCTCGCCAGACAATAAGTTCTCGAAGCTTGGTGAGGTCGTAAACACGACTGGCCGTAACGAAGCCGAGATCAAGTCGGAAACTGCATTGCCGGACTTCGGACTACTCATCACGGCCGAGAGCACACTGAGTGAATCTCCAACAGGTCCGACTGTCGGAACGATTCATATTGTGCCCTAGCATTTTGATTCAGGTTTGCGTTGCTCATTTGGGGTCGCTGAAGCCAGTGACCCCCCTTTTTCGTGTTTGAGGTTAAGAACAAAGCCGTCCTCGCCTGTTCCCTCGAAAAATCTTCCACTCTGACTTTTTATTGCGGTAATATGTCGTTACGCAGAGGTCGCTCTCCTGACCTCTATCCGATGTCGTTCCCCTTCTCGAACGAATAATCTTTTAAATTGCGGTGAGATCCTTTGGCGGGCCGATTCAGAGCCCCAAGGTCCCGAGTCTCAATTAACGACCATGACCCAAACAAATTACCCCCGCTTCCTGTCAGTTTTCGTTCTTCTGTTTTTCGCTTACGTCGCACAGGCCCAATCAATTCTTCCAGACCTGGTCAGGCGCGTGAAACCATCAGTGGTG
The DNA here is from genome assembly GCA_035257465.1 of Pyrinomonadaceae bacterium. GTDB lineage: Bacteria > Acidobacteriota > Blastocatellia > Pyrinomonadales > Pyrinomonadaceae > PSRF01. The sequence continues at coordinate 22,531 of DATEXA010000228.1, forward strand.
GCCATCGCAACCTACGACTCTAATAACGAAGCGTTGATGACGGGCAGCGGCTTTTTCACCGGTCCCGGAGCAGTCGTCACAAACCTTCATGTCGTACGCGGTGCAAGTCGTATTGAAGTGAAAACCCTCGATGGCAAAGGCCGCGTCTATCCCGTTACCGGAACACTCACCGTCGACGAAGAAGGCGATCTTGCACTGTTAAGCGTCGACATGCCGCGTGAGCGTGTGCATGCGATCGAACTGGCAACAGCGTTACCGGATGAGGGTGAGCCGATATTTGTTATTGGAAACCCACTCAAGCTCGAAGGCTCCGTAAGCGACGGAATTGTTTCCGCAATACGGGAAGTACCGAATGTCGGCCAGGTCATTCAGATCACGGCTCCAATTTCACACGGAAACAGCGGCAGTCCCGTTTTTAATATGCGCGGACAAGTGCTTGGCGTGGTCACAATCAAAGTCACAAACGGCCAGAACATTAATTTAGCGATCGGTGCGAGCCGTGTTGCTCAGTTGAAGTCTGACAAACTGCGTCCAATAGCTGAGCTGTCAGCGAAGAGCAAGACTGAGGTAGCCGAGTCGCTTTATCTCACTGGTCTGGAGTCGATGTGGTTGGGCAACTATGACAATGCTGTTGGCTATTTTGAAAATGCCGTCAATCGAAATCCTAAACGGGCCGAGGCGTGGATGCAGGTGGGCTACTGCAAGGTAAAGCAAGGTAAGAGTCAGGAAGCGATTCGGGCCTATCAGCAAGCGCTCCAGCTAGAGCCGGACAGTGCAGAGATTCGTAACAAGCTGGGAGATGCTTACTACTACGCGGGACGTCTACGTGAGGCAATTGAATCTTACTCAGATGCTGCTCGACTTAACCCGGACTGCGCTGAGACGCACTACAACCTGGCACTCACCTATTTTGAAAGTGGGAATCAAACAATGGCAGCGACTGAGGCACGCATCCTTCAGCGACTAGACAAGAAATTGTATGAGAAGTATTTGAGTGAAACGATGTGAGGATGGACTTAGGTTGTTGGTCTTTGGTTTTTGGATTGGTTCTTAACCAACTCACCAGGTGGGTCAAGCGAAGGCCGAAGACCCAAAACCAAAGACCAGTCCCAGTTATTCAGCCTGCCCCATAAACGCGCCAGTATCCACACTCTGCGGATTACCAAGCACAACGAATCGAATGTTGCGCATGTACTTTTGCGCAACACGTTGAACATCAGTTGGTGTAACTGCGGTTAGCTTTTCCAAAAAGTCCGTCGACGTTCGCCAGCCACCGCCAATTAGTTCGTACTGCGCGAGCTCGCCTGCCTGAGCAGCGTTCGTTTCCTGTCCCATGTAATACGTCGTCAGGTATTGCGCTACCACTGCCTGGATCTCATCAGCTCGCACCGCTTGTTGCTGGAGCTTGCTGATTTCGTTAAGCATGAGCCGCACAGATTGATTCGCATCAACTGCCGTGACGTAGAGACCACCTACGTTCGCAGCTTGATTACGTAGAAACGCATCAGGAGCATAAGAGAGATTTCGCTTTACGCGAACTTCTTCGAACACACGATCACGCAGCAAAGAGCTGGCAACCCGCATCGCGTAAATGTCCGGGGACGTGAGCGACGGAGCAGTAAAAAATCCCTGGACGTAGTTCGTCGGTAACGCACGTGGCGTTATTTCGACAGTCGACTTGTCAAAAGTTAGTGTCGGCATCGGTTCGGGTTTGTAGTTTCCCCGCGGCAACTTTCCAATACTAGCGGTGACAAGATCTCTGACCTCAGCCGGATCCAGATCTCCGACAATCACCAACAACAAGTGAGATGTCTCCATCAATTTGTCGTGGTACCGCCTCAGATCTTCTGGCGTCAGTTTCGCGATCGTCTCCGGGGTCCCATCTGTATCATTCAAGTATGGGTGGCCCGCATAGGCAACCTTCTCCTGAAGTTTTTGTAAGTAGACATCCGGGTTGTCAGTATCGTCGCTTAGCGCGACGACCGCTCGATCCTGGACCAACGAGACGTCTTCTTTAGTGAATGAGGGCCGCAGAATGACGTCGGTAAACAATTGCCACGAGCGATCAAAATGCATTCTTGTGCAGGCCAGCGACAAGACTGAGTAATCGTTGGTTGCGCTACTTCCGATTACCGTGCCCATCCGCGACAGCTCGCTCCGCATTTTCTCGCGCGGGAAACCGGTGGTGGCCTCCGTCGAGGCCGACAACATCAGCGATTCGATGCCGGCATTTGACGCGTTGATATTTGCTGCCCCGCCTCGAACAAATAATCCCGCTGAGACAGTCAAACTCCCCTCACGTCTCTTCATCAGAACCTTCAGCCCGTTAACTTCAAACTCACTCACTAACGAAGCTTGTTTGGCAACGACGCTCTGGACTGTTTGCTGCGGCGGCTCGTTTCGAACCTGTGGCTTTCCGGCCTGTGTCGCTTGTGAGGATTGCGTAGCACCCAAAAGCAGGACGGTGACTAGTAAAAGGCTCGTCACGAATCTACTAACCCAACTGTGGTCTTTCATAGCTGCTGCTTGTTCAGACTTGCTCATAGTTCTTTTCATCATCTGTTCGCTCAATTCGAATTAGCTGTGACAGAAACTCCCATTAACTCATCCGGTTGGACTTTGATTCGAGCCTGGGAATCCGAAGACATCAATGCCAAACCGACATGGGGCTTACCCTGAATGTAAGTCGAAATGTAGCGACTGATATCGGCGCGCGAGGTGGAACGCAGACGTGGCAAGTAGCCACGAAAATATTCCAGTCCAGTTGAAGCCCACCAGAAACTGAGCGTGTGAGTGTAGTCGCTGAGCTTCTCCCGCGAATAAAGGTCATCCGCCTCAAGCAAAGCCTTTGCGCTCTCGAGTTGCTCGTCAGTGAAATAATCCTTGTCGTTGAAATGCGAGACCTCGTTATAGATCGCCTTTAGGGCTGCGTGTGCTTTTTCAGGAGTTGTTTGAGCAACCAGCTGGATTGGACCTACATTGCGCTGCGTGTAGTAGCCGAGGTCCACACCCGTAACAAGTCCGGTGTCCACGAGATTTCGTTGAAACCGTGAGTTTGGCTGCCTGATGATGAACGAGAAGACGTCGGCGGCATACGTTGCTGGATTGTCCTTGCCGATCGACGGTCCGTGCCAACCAACACTAATGATGACGTTCTGCACTGGCGAGGTGATTACCGCTCCTTCATTTTTCGTGAGCGGAGGATGCTCGACGAGTGGGAACTCAACGAACGGATCCTTTTCACGACGCGCCCAGTCGCCGTAGAACTCCTGCGCCATTTTGACCACATCTGACGCGGTTACGTCTCCGGTCACCACCAACGCCGAGTTGTTTGGTACATAGTAGCGCTGTTGAATAAGCCGCATCATGTCCGTTGTCGCGCCTGATACTGTCTGTCGATTGCCAAGCGGATTCTTCCGGCTTGTGTACTTCGAGAACATCCGATTGTTCATTTCCTGGTTGAGCGGAAAAAACGGGTTCGATTCGTTTCGATCAATCTCCCCAATCACTACCTGCTTCTCACGCGCGAACTCATTCTCTTCGAAGAGTGGGTAGCGCGCCGCGTCCTTCATAAACTGCATTGCCGTCCGCAAATTCGGACTAGTAGTCGTGAAGTAGTATTCGACAACTTCCTCGCGCGTGGTTCCGTTGTACGCGATGCCGAGTTGTCCGATTGCGTGCAGATACTCCTCAGCGCTGGCAATTGCGCGGTTCTGCTTAAAAAACATATGTTCATACAGGTGCGAAAGACCATTCAGTTCGGGTGGCTCGGTGTATGAACCGTTCTTGACGGCGAGTGCAATCGTCACCAGCGGAATCGAGTGGTCCTCCAGGATGATCACTTCCAGGCCATTTGGAAGAACCTGACTGACTAACTTCGCCCCGGGAAGTTTGGCAGGTGCTGCAGCAGTTGCAGGTGTCTGGGATGCCGGTCGGGTTGAAGAGCGCTGCGTGACGACCGCGCCGTAAAGGGCGGAAGGCGACAGCAAACAAGACAGAAGCAAAAAGATAAAAAGACGACGTTTCACTGAAAACTCCATTTTTATGGCTTCGAAAAACTGATGCTTTTGGAGTGCGGCTTGACGCCGCTTACTTGCGCGAACCAGTATCTCCATTACTGTAGCGGCCAAAATCGCCGCACTTCAGGGGCCACCAAGACTCTTAGTGCTGTTCGATGTCCTGAGAGTGCCAAATAGATGTCGCTACACTTGTCAGTTTGATCAACCAGCGTACGACTCGTCCTGCTCGATCTTCGACAACACCCAATCAAACTCACCTGAGGTTATCTTGCCCCCGCAAAATTCACAAACCCCGGTTGCGTTCACTTTCAATGGAGAGCCGCAGTTTGGACAATTCAGATCGGTTCGAGCTTCGCTGGATTGTGCTTGTTTGTTGCGAATAAACGTCCAGTACTCACTCCACATTCGCAGATTGCGATTCGATCCGGAGACAATCCGACCATTGTCGTCGACCGTGTAATCGAATCCCTGCGCCCAAATTCTGAGGGTTATCCCCTGGTAGAAAGCGTCCTCGAGAATTTTTACAGGTTGTATAGCGGTGATCGCATAGTTCTCAAGCACGTTCCGCAAATGCTGGCGTCGGTATGCGTCGATCCAATACTGATGCATCTGGAAGATATTATCGGTTTCATGTGGTCGCGCCCTTTCCCAATTCAGCGAAGACCACGCGGCCTGTAGCTCGTTGAAGATTAGCCGAGCGCGCTCCTGGAATTGTCCCCACGAGAACTGCGGATTGTTTTTTTCAAACTCACTTCGAATCGCTGCGAAGTTCGGTTGAACTACAGTCGGAAAATCCGTACCTTCCTCCTGGACGTCGGAGATCAGTTGTGGCCCTCGAGCTTCACTGCTCTCAAGATCGATACTTCGGACGAACCATTGAAATTCGCCGCTGTCGATTTTCGTTCCGCAGAACGCACAAGCTCCGACCGTGTCGCGTTGCAGAGGCGCGCCGCAACGCGGGCAGTGCAAAGCAGTGGCTTGCGCCGGCGGAGGCGAAAGCACGTCACGCTTGCGTTCAACTTCCCAGCGCTCGACGACGTAATACGACATTTCTGTGGGTGGTTGTGCGTCGCTCTTTGTAACCTCCGTGTAGTTGCTCTCGAATACGAGACTCACTCGGACAGTTGGTGTTTCGAGTCCCTGGATGAGAGCGACCTGCATTGAACCAACAATGACTCCTTTTACTTCCTGAAGGCCTGGAGTGTTTCTCTGTAGCAGAGATGTTCGAGCTGATTCACTAAGGTAGGGAGAAAAGAGTTCGAGTTTCTTTGAGCCGCCTCCACGTGCGTCCTGAGCTTTCCCATAGAGTGCGTAACAGAAATCCGTAAAGACAATCTCAGAGAAATTAGGATCGAATTTCCTTAATTGATCAAAACCCCGGCTTGCGTGCTCGGGTGAGTATTCCGTCTCAAACCGAGATGCGACGCTTGCCATCGACGAAAAGCCGGCGGACACACCTCTTCCTTTTCGGGCGATGAAGATGATGCCTCCAATGACAATAATGTCGACAGGGATTCCGATGAGTGGGTGAGTGACAGTGAGGTAGACCAGGAACCTGATTGCCTCAAAGACTAACCAAAGGAGCGCACCGCCATCACCGCTTCCACCACTGCCCCCGCCGTGGCTGCCACCTCCGCCTCCACGACTCCCGCCGCTGTAAGAGTGACCACCACCGACTCGACCAAAGACATCCACGGCCAACAACGCTAACAGTCCGAACACTGCCACGATGATCGAGACACGATAGATGTTCTTAGGCGTGAACCAACGTTTCATTTGAGTTCGAATCGAGGCATATCGGGAAGTTCGTTCGGGTTTTCGCCAGTTGCGGGGACATGTGTGGCGAGTACTTCGCCAAGCCGTCGAATCGCTTCCTGGAAACTCTTTGCATCTGGATTCTCACCAACCTTGTGAAGTTCGAAGAGTTCGTGGTTCCAGTCGTGAGCAGGGACTTTTTTCAACACTCCACGATCGGCAATAAGTTCGAGGCGACGTTCCAGCAGCGATAGATAGATGAGTATGCCCATTTCAGCGTTGGTGTTTGCGATTCCCGCTTCATAAAACATGGCTGCTGCCGCTGTTCGAACTGACTTATGACGAAACTTTTCAGTAGAGAATAAACGACGCACAGAGTTGCTCCGCCACGAGATGATTGATCCAATCGCAAACGCTAGAGCAACATCGATCGGAACGAAGTACTCGGGAAATGAGAAAGGAACAAAAAGGATTACGAGCAATACGACGAAGGCCAGGGCAAATCCAAACAGGTAGTCGGCATGAGCGTAGCTTGCCGAGCGGGCACGCACCACAACCACCAATTCAGCATCGGTGTTGCGTTCGATCTCCTGGATACATCCGGCCAGCGTTTCGCAGGCAGCATTGTCAAACCGGGGACCAGTCATGAAGGATGAATTGAAAGCGAGATATAAAACCAGAAACTATCTTGGCATGTTGAGGGGCTTGTTGTCAGCAGAAGAATTAGCTATTGGTCAGTAGTCAGTGGTCTGACCGACTACTGACTACGATTCACTTCTTCGCAACCAATTGCCTCGCCTTCTGTCTGAGCGCGGTGCGATAAGGTGCTGCGTCGGTTCCTGCGGCATTCGATAGCCATGTGATGCGAGGTGTCCCTCTTGCCGTCGTCTCTCCGTTAGTGAGCATGGAGTAAGTACGATTGTCTTCCGGGACAAACAGGATGAATCGTCGTTGGCTTCGCACCTCATCCGAATCTCTCCCGCTAAAAATCACTTCGGGATAACCATCATCGTCGGCATCAACTAGTTCCGTAGACCATACCGCTTTACTGAAACCCTCCGTGTCCAATGCTCCTTTCGCACTGACTCTGAATTTTTCATTCCAGCGCTTAAGCACGAAGAAGCTCGTCTTTCCCTCTTTGCGCCGATTGTTGATTGCAACGATCGCTTGCCCTTCATCTGTATCGACAACCTGAACCGAGCTTAACGAACCACGTGCATACTTAGCGGCAACACGTCGCGCCTGCTCCAAAGTCAGAGGATTCCAAATAATGGTCTTAACGGCTGGCGGTTGGGTCAATGCCTTAACAGGCAGTTCGCTTTTGTACGAGACCGGCTTGATTTGCGGACTACTGTCCGGGAGCGAAGACGAAAGCTTTGCGCTGGTCGGTGTGGATGCGCTCTCACCTGTGTAACCCCAGGCCAACAAAGCTCCAAACATCGTAACCAGAACCAAGGGCGCTCCGACGCGAAACATGATGCTTCTCGCAGGACTTGCGGCTGCAACCATCCAGGAAAGCGGTTCGACTTCAGGGACGGTTCGTTCAGGCTGAACAAGACTCCGCTCCAACATGATCTTCGCCGACGCTGCAGTCCGCGGTCTGTCTTCCGGACGTTTAGCTAACAGTGAATGAACAGCCAGCGCGAGTGGACGCTGAATATCCTGACGCAGTTTTGGTAACGGAGGGGGAGCCGCGGTTGCTTGTTTTACCAGCAATGCCGATTGCAGTGGATCAATAAATGGCGGGCGACCAGCAAGCATTTCGTAAAGGAGCACACCCAGGCTATAGAGATCACTGCGCGCACCAACACGCTGGCCCAGGCACTGCTCGGGCGACATGTAACGCGGTGTTCCGACAATCTGACCTGAGCCTGTACTTGCGTGAGTGGCAGTCGATTCGGCGGAGGAGGCGAGAACTTTCGCAACTCCAAAATCGAGTACGGTCACACCACGCTCGCTGAGCATGATGTTTGAAGGTTTCAAATCGCGATGGATGATGCCGAGTCGATGGGCTTCTTCAAGAACGTCACAAATCTCAGTTGCGATTTGCACGGAACGTGTCGCGCTGAAACGACCCTCACGCTCGATCGCCTGCGAAAGAGTTTCACCTTCGACTAACTCCATGATGATGAAGTAACGACCGTCAGGCAGGTTTCCGGCGTCAAAGATCGTCGCCGCGTTCTGATGCCGAAGTTTGGCCATTGTCCTCGCTTCGCGAAGGAAACGTTGGGCCACGTCGCGGTCGCCGGCAAATTCGCGTTTAATGATTTTTACTGCGACGGGACGCTCGAGTCCCAAGTGGGTAGCGAGATAGACCGTTCCCATACCCCCGGTCCCGATCTCACGTTCGATTCTAAATCTACCGGCAATAACTTGGGGGACATCCATATCTGACCTCTTTCGGGTTAAAGGTCGCCGGTGCCGTAGCAAACTGGAATGAGGAGAAGCATACGCCCGCGCGGAAAATCTAATGGGCTGTATTTGGTTTTGGGGGAAGAGTTCAAACCTTCGGGTTTGACGGGCGCTAGTTTATCACCAGAATCGAACTCTGGACAGGTTTGTCAGCACGATCCGCGGGTAACGGGTGGCTGTCGAGATTGGGTGCTGCTGACCTATCGGCTACGCACCGGTAACTCCACCGCGAAGCGGTGCAAGCATATAGCCAAGGGTGAAGCGAGGCTTTGCGAGCGGAACCCTGGGCTATATACTTGCGCCGCTTCGCGGCGATGCTCCTGCCGTGTGAGTAAGAAACGACGGTAGCAATCGGCAAACGTCTTACGGGATGATTTGTTCGCCCGCCGCTTCTCTTTTCAGTTGCATGAGGATTGATTTTATCGCGGCCGCATAACTCCCATTCGGCGCTAACTCGAGATACTTCTCATAGGCAACAACTGCCTCTTTTGGTTTCTCGAGTTTCTCATACGTAGCTCCAAGCAGTTGATATATGATCGGCTCGCTATCGGAAAGCTGATCTATTGCCTTTTTATACTCAACAACTGCTTCTGCAAACTGTCCCTTCTCCTCCAGCACACGCGCGAGTCCCACGTGTGCTTCTGGTTGGAACCCATTTCCTTCTCGAATTGCCCGTCTGAAGGAACGAATCGCCTCGTCAGTGAATGCCTCTTCACGGTAAATGCGCCCTTCGACCGCCGAGGCTTCCGGGTAAATCGGACGGGCACGCCGCGCAGCATCAATAGCAGAATGCGCTTTCTCAAACTGATTCAAGTCCATCAACAGCCTTGCCAGCCCCACTTGCGCCGCAGGAGACGCCGGTCGGAGTTTGATTGCTTCGCGGTACAGGTCTGCTGCTTTTTCTTTTGCAGCGTCGTCTCGAGCTTCATCGCGTGCCGTTTCGGCCTGTTGAAACATCAACTCAGCTCTATCGGTTGTCGTGATGAGTTTGACTGCGATCGTTCTGCGACCGGGAAGCAAGGGCGTGACTGTTTCTTTGAAACCCGCAGCGCGTACTCGCAACGTGTGCCGGCCAGGGGTCAATTTCGAAAGCGATAATTTCCCGGCAGGGTCAGTAGTTCCTCGTCTGACTTCATCAATCCATACGATCGCGTTTGGTTCAGTCGTAACGACTAAAGTGGGTTGATTTGACTGCGCTCGCGCGAAAGTGGCAACACACAACAAGACCGCGATCACTAGAAAACGATTCACAGCATTCCTCCAAGACAAACCCTGAAACTCAACTACACGTGGTCGGGAAGGAGGCAGAGCGGTGTTTTCAATTACCTTTACCTACTCAAACCTAGCGCGCCCCCGCCGGTTCACTTATAGATGGGATCAAAGTCAGCGGCTCATTTCCAATTAGAAATCATTGAAAGCTAGCCGGGTCGTTTGATTGCCGGGGATTAGTGGGAACTTTACTCTTCTGAAGGGCCGCCCGTCACGCGTCGTTTGTGCACTGTAGGGTTTGGTTCTGTGTTGGGTGTAGGCGGGGTGGAGACTGCGCGACTGCCAACTTCGGGTCGAAAGTTTCCCTTGTCATCGTAAAGCCGCAGGTACTGCAATCGATTTCGAACTACGCCTTGAACATAGCCACGCGTTTCTTTGAACGGCACAGCTTCGGCCCACTCGTCGATCTCAAGAGGCAGAGAAGCTTTCCACTGTACGGCGCGTATCGGACCTGCATTGTACGCTGCTGCGACGTATTCAATTCTTCCAAACTTGTCGATCTGATCGCGCAAATATGCCGTGCCAAGTTGAATGTTCAGTCGCGGGTTATAAAGCGACTCCGCATTGACTTCCTGAGTAACACCATACTTCTTCGCCGTCAGTCTTCCTGTGGGAACCAACACTTGCATTAAGCCATATGCGTTCGCCGACGATTTCGATCGGGCACTGAAAATCGTTTCCTGACGAATCAAACCGGCAACCTGATACGGATCGAGATTCCTCGCGCGCGACTCTTGCACGATTATGTCCCAGTAAGCGAGGGGATAGAAGACGTCCCACTCCTCGCGCGTCATCTCTTCAGGCTTCATTTGAGAGTAATCCGGATAGCTGATCTTCAGGGTGTTCAAAGCGTGAACGTTGTCGTCGTTAGAACGGTAGATCTTCGCGATCGCAAGATTCACTTTCGGACTATCAGGTGTCTTCTCTTCAGCCGTTGTGAGTTCCTTGAGCGCCCACTC
>DATEXA010000229.1:0-2266 GCA_035257465.1 Pyrinomonadaceae bacterium
AACGATCACGTTGCCCGACCACAAACAGTGGAGCGTATCAAAGAGTTTCGCAGGTTGCGGATCTAGCTTGCCCAAACAGAAACTGATCAATGATACCCTCCATTCCTTTCTCGTTCGCGAGTCGATAATAAGACAACCGGAGCGATCGGGCGTTTCTGCCATTGTTGCAATAATTGAAACCTCTGTACGCCATCTTTATCTAACGCCGTAGCCGCCGACTTGGATTCCAGTAACCGGAGTGATGATCTCGTTCAATCTCGCCCGTGCATTGAACAACGCTCTTGCGGGTCAAATCCCGACCATCACACCAAAGCAGATCGAACAGATCACGATCTCACCAGAATTGTTGATCGCAGTTTCAATTCATTGACCGCCTCCTGAACAGTCGGAAACTTCGGTGCTAGTGGTAACTGGTTGCGAGACCAGAGCCGAGCCTTACCGGTTGAACCGTCGACTTTGGTTTCGAAAATCGAATCTGGGGTGTTCAAATGATGTGTAACCACAGAGGCCCTCGTCGCCGGATGAATTCGGGGAAGGACGCATTCACATCAAAAACCATGCACCATTGGCGCAGAGTTGCAGGTTTTCCGAGTTCAAGCCTCTGAGGATCGACAGCCATGCATCTACATCGCTTTTAGAAGTGGCTCGGCATATACCTGATTGAACCATTAGGGTACACCAAGAGCGCGGTTAATCATTGCTCATTGGCAACAAAACCAGTAAGGGATTGGAGCAAAGTGAACCGCTCGATTCATTTTCCAGTTTTAGTCTTTCTGGTGCTCGTGGGTTTGTTGCTTTTGCTCACCGGCAGTGAAATATTTTCTAGGGCCTCGCGACCCAAGTCCGGTTTTGAAAAGGCAATCAATGACGCGCCTGTGGAGAGGGCAGGCTTAGTTCGCCAGGATTTCGTCGACACGTTTCCGGAGCCGGTTAAAGGCAAAATATCGGTGAATTACCAGGAAGGACATTCCTTTATCGGCGCTAGACCCAACAAAGTCGTCGCGAGGCTAAGTGGAGTGCCAAGTCATCTAAAGAATCATGTGCACCCACGCGGCTCTAGGCTCAGGGCGAATCTTTGGACCCGAATACATGCCCGAACTTTAGGCTTCTTCGAACGCTGGCTGGCGCATGAGCCAAAAGCGGCTCACAAGCGACTCACTCTTCGATAAGCCGGTTTAAGACCAAAGCGCGAAAGCCATCAGGAAGCGCTCAGGGCGTGGAACCGGAGAGAATAAGGCAAGGGCCGCAAAACAGGCCTTAGCGATTGTACAGAGCGTTTTTCAGGAGGAATAAAAGTAAATCTCGGTGTTTCCGACCCGATTGAAATCTGTGGCAGGTCCTAGCTCACGCAGACGTTCTTCATCCACCTCGAAGATGCTGGACTGGCTGATTCTGCGGTCAGGTCCCGGATTAACACTAAAAAGGACTAAGTCCCCAGCTTCCTGCTCAAGAAGCTCTGAGAGTCCGTGGCCAGCGCCGATCTCAAACTTAATTAAGCAATGGATTGGCTCGCCTTGCTCTTCAACATGCGGGGTACTTATCAGCTTTGCTCTGTATTCGAAGAAGGCGTGCTCGCTCATCAATCCATTCGACGGTATGACGGTTGGAACTGGACAGGCAAGAACGTTCTGCAACGACGAAATCAGCTACGGAAGATCAGCGGAACGAGCTTGGGCTACGTGTGCGGACGTGGTGGATTTAAAACCAACCTTCTCCGCCACCAGGGCCGTCGAAGTGGTTCTGAATCACTGCCGAGCAGACCTACCCTTCTTCATGGCGTTTTGCAGTGCCTCGGATAGCTCCTGATCCTCTAATACAGGGAATACGCTCAACTCCATGAGATCGCCCCACATGTAGGCGAACTCGATGAGCTTCTTGGGATCTTCTGTCTCCAAAAGATCGAATCCTCCGCTGAAGTCGACCTTCGTCCACCTGCCGAGAAGTTTCACTCCTTCTGGCGGCAAGCCGCCCGTCTTTTTGAATAGCGCTATGCCTTTAGCTCTTTTTTGTGCGTCGGGCGTCCATGCAAATGTCAGAATGAATTTCATAACTTGGTCGGTTGCCTTCTGATTGATCAGCAGGTTGAGAAAAGTTGCCTGACAGCGAAATGGTCATGTCGTCCCGCGAGGGAGGCCCGATTCTAACTATACTGTAGATCGCGTGACGAGCTTATAGAGGATGTCGTTCGACTCGGCTGGCTTCCGAGTTTTCTGTGCTACAAGGCAACCGACTAACCCGTCTGCGCATCCAGCCAAACCGCACCTTC
>DATEXA010000230.1:0-3980 GCA_035257465.1 Pyrinomonadaceae bacterium
ATCCACTCCTACCTGGTTGTTGACGATGAGCAGGTTGTTTTCCGACGCCAGCGGCCTCGTCCAATTGGCTCCCAAGCCCCCATCCGCGCGATTGAAGTCGTCCGCGGCGAATAGAGGTGTCGGTGTCGCGGTCGGAGTTGGTGTTGGCGTCGGCGTAAATGTAGCTGTAGCCGTTGGTGTAGCGGTAGCTGTTGGTGTTGCATTTGCCGTCGCCGTCGGTGTCGGTGTCGGTGTCGGTGTGAACGTCGCTGTAGCTGTTGCCGTCGCCGTCGGTGTCGGTGTAAATGTAGCAGTTGCTGTTGCCGTCGGGGTCGGTGTGGGCGTGAACGTCGCTGTAGCTGTTGGTGTAGGTGTAAATGTAGCTGTAGCCGTCGGCGTCGGCGTGAACGTGGCTGTCGCGATAGGTGTTGGAGTAAAGGTAGCTGTGGCGGTCGCCGTTGGCGTCGCTGTTGCAGTCGGACTTAGAGTAGGCGTTGGGGTTGGAGTTGGTGTGGGACTCCGAGTAAAAGTGGCCGTCTCTGTAATGGGCCCGCCCATTGTGATTAAAGCTGGATTATTCGTTCCAGTATAGGACCCTGTTCCGCTGCCGGTCCAATTGACAAAGTCGAACCCACGGTTGGCCCTGGCCCTGATACTGACGTTCTTTCCAGCATTCTGCCATCCCCTGGCGGGAGTCACCGTCCCACCGGCCCCCGCGGTCATGGTCAGGAAGTATTGCGTCGTAAAGCTGGCCGTGTAAGTCGTCTTTGTCGTCGGCGAAACCGTGTGCGAGATCGCTCCTTGATCGCTCCACCTCTTCCAAACGTATCGTACACCGGAATCGCCGCGCTGAGGCGAAGTGGTGGCGATGGTGTGGGTTGAACCACTCGTCCACCTGAACCGCTGCTGCGCCGTGTAAGTCGTGCCATCGACGGAGAAGCTCCGGCCAGTCGAACCCGTTTTAACCGTCACTGTTACCATTGCTGGTGTCGGAGTTGGTGTCGATGTAAGCGTAGGTGTCGCCGCTACTGCCGAGGGGTTGCCTTCGATGATAAGACCCCATGCAGCAGCCGCGAAACATGCGATCACGATGAATCGGCTCATTCCCATAATGTCCGCTACCCCTTTTTTCTACTTAAAGAACTCGTGTCATGATCTACTACGGAGATGTCGAAACCAAGTTCCGGAAATAGAAGACTTTTTTGATTTCGACGATTTACCTACGAAAATCACTTAGGAGCAGGTAAGAGAAGGTGGGAATATTTCCCTCGCGCTCATTGCGAACGAGAGGCTCTACCAACTGAGCTATAGCCTCCGAACCCTTTTGCCGCCTCTAGCGCATCTCCCCTTTCAGCCATGCGTTCTCGCGGGCGAACAATCTGGATTTCCGGCAACAGTTTTTGATTCCCTGCCCATTTTTCCCCTCCTTTGCTTGGATTATGATCGCAGCCCGAACTTTGCTGGGTTGTAATTTTTTAGATTTTTTTGATTCATTTTCGCAACGCGGATCAGAAGAGGACCAAAGGTGTTGAGCCAAACAGCTATACGCGGGGATGTTACTTCAATTTGATCTCATTTGCGACGACGCGACTATTTCACCGTTTGCCGCCTGGTTAGGACCTAACGCGATGTAAAACGTTCCTAGGAGTTTTTCTTTTTGAGTCCTGCGACTCTGGAGGGTTAACGAGTAGGTTCTCAGAATTGTGCGACCCCCGAAAGGTCGATTTGCGAAGCCCTGAGACGCGCTGCTACAAGAATGCAGCCGAAAATCAGCAATAAACACTAGTAAAAAGAAAGGGACCATGAAGTTAAACACACTTGAACAACTCTACATCAACGAGTTGCGCGATCTTTACAGCGCCGAAAATCAACTGCTCAAGGCGCTGCCGAGGATGGCAAAAGGGGCCTCATCCCCCGAATTGAACGACGCTTTTGAAAAGCATCTGGAACAAACCAAAGGACATGTTGAAAGACTGGAACAGATCTTTCAGCAGCTTGACGAAAGTCCCAAGGGCAAGACATGCCACGGAATGAAGGGACTCATTGAAGAAGGATCGGAAATCTTGAAAGAAGATGGTGAAGACTCCGTCCTTGATGCCGGTTTAATCGTTGCCGCCCAGAAAGTCGAACATTACGAGATCGCGGGCTACGGCAGTGTCCGCACTTTCGCTAACCTCCTGAATCAGGATGAAGCGGCGAAACTTCTGCAGTCTACGCTGGATGAGGAATCTGAGACAAATGAGATTCTAAACCAGTTAGCTGAAAATATCGTCAATCAAGAGGCGCTCACTGAAACGGAGTTGGCGGAGGCTGGTTCAAATCGATAACCTTTATGAAACAAATTTTACTAGTCTTAACATGTCTTAGCGCAGTCAGCTTGGCCGCGATGGCTGCCGACGAGAAGACGGAACCTGATAACACAGCAATAAACGAACGGGATCGCTCCAATGATGCCCAGACCTCTGGCGATCAGTCAAACAGTTCTTCGGATTTAAAGATTACGCAGGACATCCGGCAGGCACTAGTGAAAGACAGGGAGCTGTCCACGACGGCGAAGAACATCAAAGTCATCACTGAGAACGGCCACGTGACACTCCGCGGACCCGTTAAGAATGTCCAAGAAAAAGCAAGAGTGGATCAGCTGGCAAAATCAGCAGCTGGCGGAGCCCACATCGTCGACCAACTCGACGTTAACGAATCAGACTAACAAAACAACAAACAATCTAACATCACTTATAAACAATCTTACAAAGAAAGAAAATTATTATGTCTAAATCAGTATTCGGTATTGCAACTACACACGGCCAGGCTGAAGGAATTGTCGAGCAGCTCCAAAGTCAAGGCTTCGCAACCTCGGAAATTTCAGTGCTCATGCCTGACACAGGCGGCACGCGGGACGTTGGTCACGTTAAAGCCACGAAAGCGCCAGAGGGCGCAACTACCGGTGCAGCCACCGGTGGTGCCACTGGCGGCGTTCTTGGATTGCTGGCAGGCGTCGGCGCGTTGGCAATTCCCGGCGTTGGTCCATTTATCGCCGCGGGTCCAATTATGGCAGCGCTTAGCGGCGCGGCGGTTGGAGCAGCGACCGGTGGTGTCGTGGGCGGTTTAGTTGGTCTCGGCATTCCGGAGATCGAAGCAAAGCGCTATGACGAGAAGTTGAAAAAGGGGAATTACCTGGTTGCCGTGCACACGGATGAAAGCGAAGACGTCGATCGGGCGAAGCGCGTTTTCAAAACTGTTGGCGCTGAGGATATCAGCACCGTGAGCGAAGCATCAGCACCGAAGGCTTAACACTTTCTTCGAAAGTCACAAACTCGTGAGCGGGATAAGAATCAATACAACTGATGGTGGCAAACATGCCTAAAGCAAACGCAGCCAATCAGTCCTTCCAAACGCCAGACCAGAGTCTGACGGCGCTATTTAGCCGTTTGACGGACGATTTGACTGAGCTCTTCGATGCTAAACTAGAGCTCTTCACGCAGCAATCGCCGCTGTCAGTTACGCGAAGCATTACAGCCGGTCACATCATGCCATGATTCGCGTTTACGACGCGGCCCGGCAATGTGATCGAAACGCACGAGCACGCGGGGGAGTTCAATGAGTGATGAGGTAGCGAAAGCTTTATATTACGATGGCCTTCAGCTTACGGACGTGAAGCTTCGCGAGCAGCCTCTTCCACCAACAGGTATTGTTGGATTTAGAAATGAGGCCCGCGTAGTGAAAGATCGTTCGCCGGTTACGAGAATTGACGTGGATTGTGCGCTTATAAGTTTCAAAGAAATGCCAATTTCCCCGATGAAGACCAACCACGACGGAGGAGAGGTCGCGTGTGGGTAAATCGGCGATCTTGCCGTCGAGCGAGCCGCCCTCATACATCATTTTGAGTGTCGTCAAAACGCTGGGCTCCTCGGCATCGTCGAGTTTGACGGGCTTATCTGTGAACCGTGCCGTGATCGCCTGTGCTGCGACATGTTTGGTCAGTATTTTCATATGTTCATTAA
>DATEXA010000231.1:0-3118 GCA_035257465.1 Pyrinomonadaceae bacterium
AGCAAGATGCAGAGGTTTGTCCGCTCCTCCGAACGAAGCGGTGCATGGCGGAGTGTTGGCTCCATAAACATGCCACTCCTCCGGAGTGAAGACCGATTCTCTTATCTGGATCAAAAGACTGTGACCTCGCAAGTCCTAAGTTTCATTATGTTGTCTCCTTCTCTCGAACAAGCAGGCCCACCTTCCTAAGAAATACGCAATTTAATCCACAACTCTGATTTTGGTCTCAGCTCCATTTGTACGAATTTCGGGGACGTACATAGCATGACCCAACACAGGCAGAGCATGAAATGCGCCCGGTGCTTCGGCGCGCATCTCATAACTCAATTGCCACACGCCTTCCGGCAAGTGATCGATAAACATCGCCACCTTCCGATCACGCAGTTCCTGGTACACCCAGCGGGTTCGCCCGGTAAAGTTATCTGCTGATTTGAAATTCATCAGCGCCGTGTTCTTTTCACTTAGCGCTCCGGACTTCAGTTCACGAACGTAGACGTTTTCACCGCTGCGAAGTTGAACAGCTTCAAGTCCAGCCGGCTTTAGATCTTCAAACAACAAGTATTCATAGTTGTTCTTCGCCTCAATCGTCAGCACGACTTCAACTCGTTCACCACTCTTGACTGTTTCGCCATCATTCAACGGTACTCGTTCTGAGACGATCCCCTTCAGAAGGGTCGGATGATTCACCAGCTTGAAATACTGACGACGAACAAAAATCTCATTTCCGGCAGGAGTTAAGGGCTCTTCCAAACTGAAGAACTCTGCTCGAGCCGAAAAGTAAACTGGGCCCGTACCACTCTTGCGTTGAATGGTTATTTCGTTCTGACCATCACGCAGCAACTCACGTGAGATCGCAAACTGACTGGGCGCACTGAGCGCATCATCAGCGGTAACCTGCTTCGTTGTGACAGGCGTGCCATTAACAATCAATTCATAGCTCATCGCCGGCTGGAGTTCGCCTGACGTTCGCAGGTACTCATTCATGGTAAGAACAACGATCGCAGTGTCGCGCGTGTTACTCCACTGCGCGCCTCTCCTGTTCTTAATCAGCCAGTTGGTAACTGGTTCAAGGAGCTTGTTTTTTGGATCGATTGCTAACAAGGCGCGCAAGGCAAATGCAGTCGCTTCAACTCCGCCATCGGACCAGCGCCAAAAGATTCCGTCTTCGCCCCAGTGCGCGGTACCAATAACCGACGGATCGGAAGACTGAACTCCGCGTTGCACGATCGACGTATCCGGCTGAGTATCGAGCTTCACTCCATTCTGAAGATTTTCTAGCAGGGTCTTTGCTCGATCATGGTAGCCAAAGTTGTGTGCCGCGAGCGCCACGAGAGCGCGAGTGTAAGCGTTGAGCTTGTCACGATTGTTCCAAAGATTTTCAAAGGCCACACTCTGAAACTTTTCAACTTCTGACTTCTTCGCAGCCGCGTGATACTCAGCTAAAGCATGAAGCATCCAGGCCTGCGCATCGTAATTCTTCTCTTCCTCAACCAACTCTTTGTCGAGAAATTCAGCCGCTCGTTGCACAACATCTGTTCGTACGTCGATCCCTGCTTCGCGTGCGAGTGTCATTCCCCAAACGACGTAGGCAGTCATGAAATGATCGCTTTCGCCTTCCTTCCACCATCCCCAACCTCCATCGGAATGTTGAAAATCGTAAAGGCGCTCCAGCCCTGCTTTAGTCATGGCCTCGAGCTCTTTTAGATCGTGCGCACCTTTCGGATGAGTCTGTAAGGCTGTTGATGCTTCGATGCCGCCAAACATCTTATTCATCGCGGTCTCAGGTTTCACACCGAGATCCCGAAGAGTCTTCGCCGTAATCACCGCGGGCAAGAAGCGGCTCATCGTCTGCTCCGTGCAGCCATAGGGGTAATCAATGAGGTATGGCAGCGCATCAAGCATTGTTGTCGCCATGCTTGGAGCAACTTGAACAGTCAGGTTAGTGGAATCTGTTCGTCGCTCCTTCGGAATGTCGAGCTTGATTGCGACGCTGTCGCCACGCATCTTCCCTGACCTCGAGATGAACTTCTGGATGCCGTGCTCATACACCGTGAACGTCTTCTCCATTGCATCCGCATATTTCTCACCTCGTGCTTCAACCTTGACCTTCGCTTCGCTTGCATGTGTCACAGCGACAAGCCAGTCGACTCGTGTTTCACCGTTGGCCTTAACGTCAACAGGTCCTTGTTCACCTTTCACAGTCTGACCATTAACGATCAACCCAGTTACAGTTAGACCCTCAGCAGTCAACGCGGGTGTAACTTTCATCGGTTTGTCGGTGTTGTTGTTGAGTACTGCCGAAACAGCTACCTGGTCACCGACCACAAAGAAGCGAGGAGTTTGAAGGCGAACAATCAACGGTTGCTTGGTCCGAGTGGAACCGTTGCCGATACCAAACTGATTTCCGGCTGTAACCACTCGAGCAGTGGCTTGCCAGGTTGTAAGCGAGTCGGGGTATTTGATTTTGACAGTTGCACGACCATCGTTATCGGTTTTGAGATCCGGTTGCCAAAGAATCGTCGACCGGAAATCACTGCGCACCTGAACTGCGGGTTCCTGAGCGACAGTCACAGTCTCGGCTATACTCTTCAGCGTGTTCTCAGCTTTCATCATGGGACGCTTAGCTCCGTCACCGCCAAGTACCGAAACTGAGTCAGTAGCCACCCCCGCTACTCCGGGTGATAACGCTTGCAGAGTTCCACTTGCCCTCTCCCTTTCGTCGAAACGGCCGTTGATCGGACCATTCCCAAACCTCTCACCGCGCTGCTTCTCAACCTCGTTCACATCTTTCTGATCGCGTAGTTGTCCTTCCCCGACGTCAACCATGCGAGCATAACTCTTCTGATTGAACGTGCTCTGTGTCTGAACCATCTGACCGCGCTTGTTGCCGTAGTAGAACTGTCGCGGATCTCCTGCGTAGTCTGACTGAATGTAGTTCACCGACTGGTCAATCAGGCCTAGTGCAATCTCCGCTGCAACGGGTCGACCGTCCACATCAGTTGTGGTGATCGAGAGCGTACCTTCCTCGCGCGGTTGGTATTGTTCGCGATCGGGCTTTACCGCTACAGCGAGAAACTGTCGCACTGGCGGCACAATAACCTGCTTTGAATCTACGAAC
>DATEXA010000232.1:0-3319 GCA_035257465.1 Pyrinomonadaceae bacterium
GAGGGGATAGAGAAGCTCTTTGTAGAAGGGATCTGAACGATCCACTAACTGCCGTTGGTGGGATTCAAGCGTCACTTAGCTTGCGGTTTGCTGAAATAAAGCGCGTCCAAGCCGTCGCACTCCAAAATTCCGCAAACAACACCGAACGGAGATTGGCTTACTTGAAACAAAACTCTTCCCCCGTCGCAGCAAATCACATCCACGAGTATCGGATCTGGCAGGTCATCGCAGCTTCATCAGTCGGGACCATGATCGAATGGTACGACTTCTACATCTTTGGCAGTCTGGCAAGCCGAATCTCACCGCTTTTCTATCCAAGCGGAAACGACACGCTGGCACTCATCGCTTACCTTTCGACGTTTGCGGTTGGATTTGTTGTTCGTCCGTTTGGTGCACTCTTCTTTGGACGCATCGGTGATCTCGTTGGTCGCAAATATGCATTCCTGGTTACGCTACTCATCATGGGTGGAGCAACGGCGTCAATCGGCTTTCTGCCGACGTATGCAACGATCGGGTTGGCTGCGCCGATACTCCTTTTAGTGATTCGTATCCTTCAGGGCCTGGCGCTTGGCGGCGAATATGGTGGCGCCGCCGTATACGTGGCCGAGCATGTACCCGATCATCGACGCGGGTTCTTCACAAGCTTCATACAGATAACGGCAACGTTAGGACTGTTCGTTTCTCTTGTTGTGGTCCTAACCGTGCAGAACTCCATGAGCAACGAAAGCTTCAGCGCCTGGGGTTGGCGCATTCCGTTTATTGTTTCGATCTTTCTAGTAGGCATTTCGCTCTACATCAGATTGCAAATGAAAGAGTCACCTATTTTTCAGCACGTGAAGAGTACAGGTATGACCTCGGCCCAGCCCTTAGTTGAAGCCTTTACGAAATGGGTCAATCTGAAAAGAGTTTTGATTTCGTTGTTTGGCGCAACTGCCGGGCAGGGTGTCGTTTGGTATACAGGTCAGTTCTACGCGCTGTTCTATCTGCAGACGATACTCAGTGTGAATGGGACATCAGCGAATTACATCGTAGCAATCGCTTTGCTGCTGGCAATGCCGTTGTTTGTTTTCTTCGGAAGTCTTTCAGATCGAGTCGGCCGAAAGTGGATCATGATGGCTGGTTGCTTGCTGGCAGCAGTGTCGTATCTGCCGATCTATCACGCGATGCAACAAGCCGCAGGCTCAGAAGTGGTGACAGCCACGTCGTTGACGAACAAGGTCACCGGCGCAAAGACTCTCACTCCGCAAACACTTATCGACGGCAAAATGCAACCAGCGAAACAGGTTCTGCCCTACACAAACTTCGCTTCGTTGATTTCAAATCCCGTTGCATGGAAGTTAATAATGCTCGTCTTTATTCAGGTATTCTTCGTAACGATGGTTTATGGTCCTATCGCGGCTTATCTGGTCGAGGCATTCCCGGCAAGAATTCGATACACGGCCCTTTCGCTCCCTTATCACATTGGCAACGGAATCTTCGGCGGATTGCTGCCAGTAATCGGGTTGTCAGTCGTAGCTCAGACAGGAAATATTTATGCGGGACTTTACTATCCCATTGCAGTGGCGGGTATCACGTTCATTGTTGGCTCGCTCCTTTTGAGAGAAACGAAGCACACATTGATCTGGGACGAGGTGAGGTGAGAAGGGCTTTGGTCTTGGGCTTGGGTCTTTATCGAGTTTCTAATTCCGCGATGATCAAAGACCCAAGACCTAAAATCAAAAAAACCAAAGCCCCGTTGGTCTTACTGTTTATACACAACCCCGTTCTTCATAACGAACACAACATTCTGCATCGCATGAATGTCAGCCAATGGATCGCCAGACACGGCAACAATATCTGCCCACTTCCCTGCTTGAAGCGATCCGAGATTCTTGTCCCAACCTAAAAGCTTCGCACCGTTGAGTGTCCCCGCAACAATCGATTCCATGTTGCTCAAGCCACCCCACTCCACCAGCAACACAAACTCGTGTGCGTTTCTGCCATGAGGAACTACGCCGGCGTCGGTTCCGAGAGCGATTTGCACTTTCTTCGAGGTCGCAATTCTGATGGAACGGCGAATCGATGCGGCGGCGGCCAGAGCTTTCTCGGCGCGCAGTCCTCTTAGCACTCCATTCTTAGCTGCTTGTTCCACGCCTTCAGCGGCTGACAAGGTCGGCACGAGAAATGTTCCATGCTGCTTCATCAAATCCGCGCCTTCTTCGTCTAAAAAAGACCCATGCTCAATGGAGGCAACGCCGGCTCTGACAGCCAACTTAATTCCTTCAGTTCCGTGTGCATGTGCAGCAACCTTGCGATCGAGTTTATTCGCCTCTTCGACCAATGCTTTCAACTCTTCAAGGCTGTATTGCGTCGCGCCAACTGCGTCGCCTTCGGAGAGAACTCCGCCGGTCGCACAAGTCTTGATTACGTCTGCGCCGTATTTGATTTGATAACGCACGGCTGCGCGTATCTGTTCGGGACCATCGGCAACGCCGTCTTCGATGCCTGGATCCATCAGGCCGGGACGGAAGCCGTTCTCGTCACAGTGACCACCTCGAATTCCAAGCGCGTGTCCCGCAGTTTCCATTCTTGGTCCAGGCGTCCAACCTTCGTTTATTGCTTTGCGCAATGCCATGTCGTCGAAGCGTCCTGCAGCTCCGACATTTCGCACGCTGGTAAAGCCGGCCATTAGAGTCACGCGGGCGTTTTGTACACTGAGGATGGCAGGAAAAGACTCAAAGTCGCGAACAAGCGAATCTTCTGCCGCAGGGTCTCCCAGAACGCGACCTATCAAATGCGTGTGTGCATCAATGAATCCCGGCAACAAGGTCACATTGCCAAGATCGATAGTCTTTGCATCGGCGGGAATAGCAACTGAGTTACTTGCTCCGACGGCTACGATTTTATTGTCAGTGACGACAACCACGGCGTTGTTGATTGCAGGGGCGCCTGTCCCGTCAATCAATCGCGCCGCTTTCAAGGCGACTGTTCCTTTTCCAATCGGAGGATCCGGAACGATTTGTGAGGGCAACTGTGCGAACGACGTGCAGTTTAGACAGACGACGAGGGTGAGTGTGATTAGAACCAGTTTAAAGTTTTTCACGGAGATGCCTCGGCAGATATGGCTTTAATAGCCGAGGCATTCTAGAAGAGGATAGGGGTAAATGCTAGAAGAAGGTCTTTGGTCTTTGGCTTTGGGTCTTTGGTTGACTCCTACTCGAGATTATCAAAGACCTAAGTCCAAAGACCAAAGGCCGTCCTCCTAACAAATTCCTCTCGTCTGTGCGCCTCCATCACAAAAAGCAGGCTTAACTATCAACCACGTCGTCACAGTTCCCGC
>DATEXA010000233.1:0-10786 GCA_035257465.1 Pyrinomonadaceae bacterium
GCCAGTCTTCAAGCATCCCAAGACGGACTTGGAAGGGGCCATTCAACGCTACCTCAATCTTTTCGACTTCGCGCCGATCGCTTATGTCACTTTCAACCGTGTCGGTCGAGTTGAAGAGATCAACCTCGCCGCGGTCCAACTTCTCGGCGCTTCGCGCGCCCGATTGATTGGCGAGCCATTTGCGCTTCACGTGACGAAAAAAGACAGCGCGCTTTTTCTGAATCATCTGCTTCGCTGCCGCTCTTCGGATAGCCGCGTCGAGACGGAAATGCACCTGAAGAAACGAAACGGCGAGATCATCCCCGCGCATCTTGCCAGTTCGCCTATGACTGCGTCGATGAGGGACGGGGCGCTCCTTTATCACACGGCGATTGTCGATCTAACCGAACGAAAGCGAGCGGAAGAAGCAGTCCGCCAGTCGGAGAAGCGTTATCGCACCTTGTTCGACCTAAGTCCTATGGCCGTCTATACCATTGATACATCGGGCGTGATTCGGGACTTCAACCGCCACGCGGCCGAGCTGTGGGGACGTGAGCCAGCATTGGGGGATACCGACCAGCGGTTTTGCGGCTCGTTCAAAATGTTCCGGCCGGACGGCAGTTTTATGCCCCACGACCAGTGTCCCATGGCCGAGGTGGTCTCAGGCAAAGTATCCGAAGTCCATAACGGGGAGGTACTCATCGAGCGACCCGACGGCTCGCATGTCACGGTCATCGTCAATATCCGTCCGCTGAAGAACGACCGGGGCGAAGTCACTGGAGCAATCAATTGCTTTTACGACATCACAGAGCGCAAACGGGCAGAGGAAGAACTCGAGAACCTCATGCACAAGGAGCAGGCGGCACGCGCCGAGGCTGAAGCCGCAAACCGAGTGAAGGATGAATTCCTTGCTATCGTTTCACACGAACTGCGAACGCCGCTGAATGCGATTGTTGGTTGGACGCACTTGCTAAAGAACGGGAAACTGGGCCAACCCGAGTCAGAACGTGCAATTCAAACCATTGGTCGCAACGCAACGGCGCAGGCGGCGATCATCAGTGAACTGCTGGATGTTTCACGAATTATCAGTGGAAAGTTGAAACTTGATATGAAACCGGTCGATCTCGCGGAGGTGATCAATGAGGCTGTAGATGTGGTTCGTGCCGCAGCCGATGCCAAAGGTATCGAGGTCGTTACATCGCTCGATCAGAAAGCAGGGCTGGTCGCGGGAGAATCTGTGCGCCTACAACAGGTGATTTGGAATCTTCTGACCAATGCGATCAAATTCACGCCAAAAAATGGCACAGTAAAAGTCCAACTCGAACGTGCCGATTCCCACGTTGTGGTAGCGGTAAGCGACACGGGCGCAGGAATTCCTACAGGATTTCTACCTCATGTCTTTGAGCGTTTTCAGCAGGCGGATTCTTCTGAAAAGAGGACTCACAGCGGCTTGGGCCTGGGGCTTTCAATTGTTCGAAACCTCGTCGAGATGCATGGAGGTAGCGTCATCGCCGAAAGCGAAGGCGCAGGTCAGGGCGCCATATTCACCGTGACCTTACCGATCTTGGCTGTTACAGGAAGGGTAGCGTTTCAACAAGCCTCTCGGGCCGCAAGTTCCGAATTGCCCGTTCACGGTAGAACCCCGCATGAAGGAGAGCCTCAAGAACACCAAGACTGGGACTTGGAACCTGACCTCCTGTGTGGGGTGAAGGTACTGGCGGTCGATGACCAGGTAGATACTCGCGACCTGATCATAGTCGCCCTTACTCGGTATGGCGCAGAGGTGAGAGCGTGCGCATCTGTGATTGAGGCGTGCAAAATGATCAAGAAGTGGCAGCCTCACGTCATTGTGTCTGATATCGGGATGCCAGATGAAGATGGATATGACTTGATGCGGAAGATTCGCGAGCTCGCTCCTGAAAACGGAGGACAAATCCCTGCTATTGCGCTGACAGGTTATGCGGCCTCAGTGGACGAGTCTAAAGCTTATGCTGCGGGCTACCAGGTACACATCACAAAACCGGTCGAGCTGCGCGAGTTGGCGAAAACTGTTTCTAAGCTCTCCAGCAACCAAAAGAACACACATACTACGGCGCCTAGCGCGTAAAGAATCCAATCAGCAAAGATAGAACCTCCCGAATAGGTCGAGGGTCGATGAACGGGGAGGTATCCGACGCAGTACAGCGAGCGGTAGCGATCGGGTCACGTCGCAACACTCTCTCACTCATAACCAGAAAAGTGTGGCGAGGGGACCAGATCGCTACCACTCGCTGTACTGCGGCCAAGAGCGCGGTATCGTTCAAACCGTGAATCATCAGCACTGGCATCTTGACCTTGACGAGTGGGGTACCCCACGCAGTACAGCGAGCGGTAGCGATCGGCTCACCTCGGAACACACTCTCTCTCCTAACCAGAAAGTGTTGCGAGGTGACCAGATCGCTACCGCTCGCTGTAACTGATCGCCTTGTCTCGCTTTAGATGTTTGACGACCGCGGCTACGTCACCAATAAGCAACCGCATATCATAGTTCATTCAGAACGCCAGAAATGTGGCTTCGGTGGTGTTTATCTCTATAAGCACGGAGGGATTCATGGGAAACGCAAAACGAGGTGGCAAATAAAGTGTCCGTTACGATGATTCGCAGAAGGTTACAAATTTTTGGGCCGACCTCGACAGCAATCAACCTAAACGAGCAGGAATTAGTCCGTGTGCGCAATCAAACGTAAGCGCACGACATCCAGGGGAGGTACGATCATGAAACGCATGTTTGATTTGCCGATTTGGGTTATCGGCTTACTCGGATTGTTGGTGGCGGTTTGGCAATCAATGGCATTTCTCGGCGCGAGAGACCCGCACTCAGGAGTCCCTGACATTATGGCAGGTCTAAGTCATCTCTGGTGGGCTGTTGGAGCAGCTATTATCAGTATTGTATGCGTAGTAGCATATTTCGTTCGCCATCCACGCGTCGAGGAGGAGATTCATATAAGCAGATGAGACTAGCCATCTTTGAAGACGTTGATCGAGATTAAAGATACGCTTGGCATGGGCAACTCGCTGATTCAATTCAAGAGCGCTGGCTTGCTGCATCAATCCCGAAGGTAGAAATTCAACCCAGCGCCATCGGGACGACCAGAACTGCCCTTCATTATGATGTTGGGGTGGTAACTAATAGTGATGATCAGTGCGGACAGCGCAATTGTGGGTAGCATCGCGGCGTCGACGTGAATGGATGAGGTTTTTCAACAACGCTTCGTTTCAAGCAGCTAATGTAGGTTGGCGATTGCATTGACTTAACGCATATCTTTAGACTCAACCTGCCAAACTCATCTTCGCCGCCTGAGCAGGACGAAGATGACAGCAAACACCAGGAAAATGACAATAGTTCCGGGCCACAGATACCATCCTCGTTCGCTGCTGTAACCACCCACAACCACGCATCCTGAGGTTAGCATCAGGATCAATGAAACAATTCCAACTTTTTTCACAAAAGCCTCCACGCGATTAAACTTCTTCGCGCTCTTTAATTTGTTTTACCAGTCGCTGCGGTTTCGTCTCTTCACTCAACGCCTGCACCTGATCGTCACGACTAAAAGTGGCGCCCACTTTTTCTGCAATCGCCCGCAACATCATTAACATCCGCGTGTTCTCTTGTTCGCTCAGCAGATTGATCTGCAAGTCAAGATGGTTTCGTCTTTCACTAATCTTGACATCATGATTCTGACTGATGAGGATGAAGGTAGACAGAAAGATCGCTTCGAGGGAGACAACGAGCGTGAGAAACGTGAACGGGAATGGATCTATGTGTGGTAAGCGAGGTATCAGATTGATCAAAATCCAAAATCCAAACCAGACCACATGTACCCATACGAATGTCATGCTGCCGCAGAAGTTAGCAATGGCTTCGGCAAATCGGTCGGTCCGCGTGCGTTCCTCTTTGGCGGCTTCCTCGAGAAAGAGTTCGCGGATGACTTTAACGTTTCGCTCAGTCAACTGATCGACGGAATTAGTTGAATGAGTTTCGGAGTCGTGCCTTGATTCAGATGCCTCGCTCATGGTCCAGGCTCACGCTCCCAATGACGGTGTAAGGCAATGGCTGCGATAAAAGCTTCCGCCACCTCTTTGATCGATCCAGCACGACTGGTCACGACGCCCTTATCCACGGCTACTCCTTCGCCGGCTTCATTGGACTCGGTAAAGTCTCTCGCAAGCGAGGTGGCCAATAATCCGACACCTGCGCCACTACCAGCAATCGTCTTACAGTGCTTGTAGGCTTCGGATAGAAACTCAGCAGCATCTTTCTCCGCCGAAAGAGCGGCAACGCTCGTATCACCTCCAGGCACAAAGACCGCGTCGAACAGAACTGAAGAAGCGGTTAGAAAACTGAAGTCAGCCTTCAACTGAACTCCATTGGCTCCCGTGACTATACCGAGGCGAGGCGCGACTCTTTTCGGCATTGCACCCGCCGTGAGCAAGGCCTTGTTCATTTCATCGACCGCAGTATCGTCAAATCCATCAGCAATGAGCACCGCGATCTTCCGAGTTTTGATCGAATCTTTCGGGAAGTTTGGATTGTCAACCATACTGAGCGCCGGAGACGAATCGATTTCCAGCGCAACGTTTTTTGGTTGGAACTTTCGCGGATCGACACCGCCTGGGACGCTCATATTCATTGGCTTGTTGAGCTTCGTCGGGACTCGCGCCCCTAATCCCTCAGCCACGCTGGTCGCGAGCCCTTTATCGACCTGAGCCAACAATGCCAGCATCCGTTCGCGAATCGGCGGTGTCTCGACCTTTCCCAGTTCGAATCGTAACGCGCGAATAATGTGTTGTTTCTCCGGTTCCGTCTGACTGTTGTAAAACAAGGTCGCCTGACTGAAGTGATCAAAGAAACTCGCACTGCGCGCACGAACCTTCTGCGCATCAATTCTCTCAGCGAAGCTCGCAAAGCCACCCATGTCCACGCCTGCCTGAAATGGACACCCACCGCGAAGACTGTTCGGTTCGTAACTTGTTTGGCCGCGATTCACGGTTTGGCGCATGAAGCCATCGCGTTGGTTGTTGTGTACCGGCGCGACCGGCCGGTTGATCGGGATCTCATGAAAGTTTGGACCACCAAGACGGATTAATTGAGTGTCGGTATATGAAAACAATCGGCCCTGCATCAGTGGATCGTTGGTGAAATCAATGCCAGGAACGATATTGCCAACGTGAAACGCTACCTGCTCGGTTTCTGCAAAGAAGTTGTCGGGGTTGCGATTGAGAGTCATCTTCCCGATCCCACGTACCGGAACAATCTCCTCGGGAATGAGCTTGGTTGGATCAAGCAAGTCAAAAGAAAACTTGTGTTCGTCCTTTTCTTCGACGATCTGCACGCCCAATTCCCACTCCGGAAAGTCGCCGTTTTCAATTGCCTCCCACAGATCGCGTCGATGAAAGTCGGGATCCTTTCCCGAGATCTTTTGTGCTTCGTCCCAAACAACTGCGTGGAGACCAAGCAAAGGCTTCCAGTGAAACTTCACAAAACGAGATTTACCTCGCTCATTGATTAGCCTGAAGGTATGAACGCCAAACCCTTCCATCATGCGAAGACTTCTCGGAATGGCACGATCTGACATCACCCACATGATCATGTGCATCGATTCGGGCATCAATGAAATAAAGTCCCAGAAGGTATCGTGGGCTGAGGCAGCTTGCGGTATTTCGTTGTGAGGCTCTGGCTTTACCGCGTGGACCAGGTCGGGAAACTTCATTGCGTCCTGAATAAAGAACACCGGGATATTGTTACCGACGATGTCGAAGTTTCCCTGTTCCGTATAAAACTTGACCGCAAAACCGCGCACATCGCGCGCGAGATCCGTAGAGCCACGAGAACCGGCAACAGTCGAGAAGCGAACGAACACCGGCGTCTTTACCGCAGCGTCCTGTAGAAATCCTGCTTTAGTGTATTCAGCCAGCGATTCGTAGACTTGAAAGTAACCATGAGCTGCGGAGCCGCGTGCGTGTACCACTCTCTCAGGAATTCGTTCGTGATCGAAGTGTGTGATCTTCTCACGCAGAATGAAGTCTTCGAGTAAGGTGGGGCCGCGATCACCTGCTTTCAGTGAGTTTTGATTATCGTTTACACGAACGCCTTGATTAGTGGTGAGAAACTCTCCGCTACTGTCTTCTGTGTTCTTTTGCAAGTCGTTAATCTTGGCGTCATTGTTACGCGGATCAAGTTTTCCATCGACTCGTTCAGTGGCCTGTAACAACTTCGCTTTGCCGGCGATTGGCGACGTTCGACCCTTAACCGTTTTCTTATTTACTTTTCTCGTCGTCATTATTTTCTCTTGCTTACAACTAACTTATGCGTACTTAAGTAATTTTTTGGCGCGCGTAAGTAGTCACGCTTTTTGGGCACGCGATTTCTTCGCACGTGCTGCTTCGATCACTGTGTGAACATCTTGCTCTTCTTCAGGAGGTGGCAGTACAGCAGGCATTCCTAACGCTTCGATCCAGAGTTCGCGCGTCCATCCGCTCGTGTGATAAAGATGCTCATCCTCTTCGGGCTCGACCTGATCATGTGCCTGCTTTAACGCCTCTGCGCTATTAGTTGATGTCTTGGCAATTTCACCAATCAACTCCCAGTTGAGGTGATCTTTCGTTTCGGCAAGCGTCACGCATTCCGCAGCGACGATTTGCGCGGCAGCAATGTCTGGTCCCCGCAATGCCATCTCCATCGCCTGTACCAGTGAATCACCTATATGGCGAACGATCTTACGACCCGGTGTTTCGGTGTTGAGGTCGAGGTTCATGGCGGTCAAGATGTCAGAAACAACCTGGACATGTGTCTTGGTTTGTTCGAGATACTTGGTCCATTCCTCTCTTAACTCTTTATTCAAGGCACAACGCAGTGCGGTCGTGTAAATCTGCACGCCGCCTTTTTCCGTTTCGAGTGCCTGATACAACAGTTCTGCTACATGATTAGTACTGACCGTGTTGTTCTTCATATTCCCCCTCTGCTCGTCGAGTTGTTACAAAAAACGAACTACCAAAAAGTAAGGGAACGCGAGCCGACCCAACAGAGCCGACTCGCATTCCCATTTCAGCTAGTCCTAGCGTTGGCCTTGACGGCCGCCGCCTTGCTCTTTCCCTTTATCGCCTTGCTGACCACCAGCCTGCTTACCACCCTGACCGCCGCCCTGTTGGCCGCCACCTTGTTGGCCGCCACCCTGCTTACTACCACCCTGATTTGTTTTACGATCGTCTGCCATATTCATCCTCCCTTGTTCGTTCTGTTTTTTGATACCTCGTTCGTCTGAATGCAAACAAGAAATGTACTCATGCCTGCATCCATTCAGAACGCTTTGCTGTATTTATTTGTTAGAGCAATAGAGG
Source organism: Pyrinomonadaceae bacterium (assembly GCA_035257465.1). Taxonomy (GTDB): domain Bacteria; phylum Acidobacteriota; class Blastocatellia; order Pyrinomonadales; family Pyrinomonadaceae; genus PSRF01. The sequence goes on from DATEXA010000233.1 coordinate 7,357, forward strand.
TGCCATAAGGAGGGTTATCCCTCTCACAATGCTTCCACAAAACTATCAACAACGAAGGAACGCGAGACGTGCGCCTGCCCAAGCGATTCTTAGAGTTCATTTCCTCTCGCGCGCAAGCGCTCTCACTTTCATCAACGCATCGCCATCTATCGTCCCTTCCCCATTAAGCCATTCAGCGATCTCCTCGTATGATCGCCCCAGCGCCAGGGCAAGTCTTTCATCACTGGAGTCAAACAGCTCATCACGTATCCTAAGCAAGACCCGCGCTGCTTCGGATTGATTGGTTCCGCGATCGTCAATCCGACGCTCTGAGTTTTCGTCCGAACTCGCAGCTGCGCCCTCGTCGATGCGACCCATGGAAGCTCCGCGACCTTGACTCTCTTCCTTCATAGATAACAATCTCCTTCTTGGTATACACAGATAACCAGATTGAATTCTTCTTCACACTCATTTAAGCAAGGACGAGGCCGCCAGTGTTTTGTTCATTCACCAGCGCTCCCTAAAGGGGTTAATGTTGCTCCTGTGCCTCAAAACCATCATCACGAATCGTAAGTGTTCGAAGTCAGTCCCTTTGGATGTACAGGGCTGATACAAAGCGACCCAGCTCAGCGGTAGGTAAAAAAAAGCGAAAGGGACTTTGCCCTTTCGCCTTGGCAACAAATCCGCCCGGATCAGTTACCTATTCCCATTGCCAGTCTTCTTATTGCCAGTCTGATTGCTGTTGTTGCTATTAATAGGACGAACACCCGATGTGTTTTGATTCCCATTGTTGTTGGTGACGACACCTACATTTGCTGGTGCAGTATTAGCATTCAGGTTTTGGTTGGCGTTGACGTTAGTTTGGACTGGCGCGTTGCCGTTGCAAGCCCCAGCGAGGCCAACTACCAACAGTAATAATATGCCTAATACAGTTCGGTTCATCCTATTTCCTTTTCGCGATTGACTAGCGATAAACTTGCTCGCCGCGGTTCTTCTTCCAATCTTCTTCGAAGTAAGCAGCGTCTTCAGGCGTGCGTGGTGTTACACCCATCATGATGCCGCCGTTCTTGATCCCTTCCTCGTAATCCTTGACGCGTTCTTCGGGTATTCCCGCTCCGATGAGGGCGCCGATCAATCCACCTGTAGCGCCGCCCGCACCCGCTCCTGCTAAAGCTGCCGCGATTGGCCCAGCGACAAGTAACCCAAGGCCTGGTAAAGCCAGGGTCGTTCCGATAGCGGCAATTGCCGCCAATGTAGCGCCTACCGCACCACCGACCGCCGCTCCAGTTCCAGCTCCCTTCAGAGCTTTATTCCCTAATTCAGTTTCGCGATCGTCTACTGAGAAATGTTTTTTCCTGGTTTCATCTGACATCACGAGATTAACGTCGTCTTGGCCATAACCTCGTTCAGTTAACGAACCGTATGCTCGCTCTGCACTTTCCCTGTCCCGGAATAGTCCAGTAACCATACTTGATTGTGCTTTTCTTGATCCTGTTGTTTCTGCCATTTTGCTCCTTGCTTACTATTTGCTGTGTTAAGTGTTTAAGACTAGTGAGTCGAGTTCACTGATTTGCCTTCTTCAACTGACATCAGCAACTTTTAAGCCGAGAGCCAACTTCTTGACTGCGCATGACAAGCAGGATTGGTATAGGGTGTCTTTTTGCCTGCGACAATCACTGAGGTTGGTTGGCAAGGATATTCGTATTCTTACACTCAACAAGGACGCTTCTTATTGCCAGCTCGTGTATGATCGGAGAACGCTGAAAACATAAGTCGAATGCTTCTAAATCAAAAGAACAAGGTTTCGTTGACTTCAATAGCTCAGTCAATAAAACGGCAAAATTTGCAATCATTAGATTTTTCGTTTTCTCGAGAATCATCGACTGGCAAAGTTATTCGCTTAATCACGAGCGCGGTTTGTTTCTTGCTTTAGTTCTTTCGGCAGGTAGATGACGCTGAAAATCGTACAGAGGTTTTCTCAACCCGACCTTGAAACAGAGTTCAAAGGAGCAACCGGATGATTCCGATAATTGGATGGATAATATTCGGACTAATAGCAGGACTCATTGCCAAGGCGATCATGCCTGGCAGGGATCCGGGTGGGTTCATAATTACTATACTGCTCGGCATTGCGGGGTCGCTCATCGGCGGCTTTATTGGCCAGGCCATATTCGGCTACGGACGTGCCGTTAATGACAGTAGCGATTTGAGCCGGCCCGGTTTTTTAATGAGTCTCGTTTTGTCAGTCATTGGGGCCATCGTACTGCTCGCTGTGTACCGGCTGATCAAAGGCCGCACATCTCGGGTTTAGAATGGAAGAGCGCACGGCCCGCGTAGGCTTGAAGCACTTGATCAATAGAAACCTGATTTGTTGATGCCTGACGGAATGCCCGAGGACGTTACGACCTGAAGAGACGACTTAGATCGTCGATGCGCAGGCTCTGCCTTCAGACTGCAGCGGAGAGATCCACCTGAAATCTTGGTAGCGATGGGTAATGGCCGAATAAATAAGAGCGCGTCTCAAATGGCGTAATTTGGCGTAACGGAAAACTAGGATGGATGGGCTAAGTTGATGATATATATGGTAGGCGCGTGGGGATTTGAACCCCAGACCCCTACCGTGTCAAGTAGTGCTCTACGTGGTCCAACTCTTTTGAGATCAACAAGCACTAAATTTGTTCAGTAAATTTCGCACTGCATGCACTGCATTGACTGCTTCAACTGCCAGTGTAGCACATTTTTGTGTGCCAAACTGTGTGCCAACTTTTACGTCATAGTATTTCTTCATCAGTGATTCAGCATCGGGTTCAGGTAACATGCAAGGCAGGAGCATTGCTCCGGCCACGATGTGGTTTGATTACGATCTCAACATCCTGATTGAGAGCAACGAGGAAGCGCAGCAATCGTTCAACAGAAAACTGGCGGAACTCGCCACGTAGCATCATGGAGATATCAGGCTGGCGAACGCCGAACAAAGCGGCAGCCTCGACTTGTTTCAGACGGCGCTCTTTCATGATGCTGTCGATCTTGAACACAAGCTGCGCTTTGACCATATGCTCGTCCGCATTCGGCACGCCGAGATCTTTAAATACATTTCGGCTTCCGGTTTCGTATTTTCTTTTCCTCATGACTCTCGCTCCTTTGCAATCTGTTCGGCCTCACGCAATCGTTGCTTCACCAACTCTATCTCTCTGCGCGGAGTTTCGCGGCCGGTCTTCGATTTCTTTTGGAAAGCGTGAAGGACATATACCGCGCCCGCATACCGCGCAGTGTGTACACGGTACGAAACGTGTCACCACGAAAGTCCCTGACCACTTCCATTACCCCTGCTCCTCCAAAGCCGCTTAGCGTTTTCGCATCACGATGCCTTCCGCCGCGTTGTGCAACGTACAAGGCATATCCCATGTAATCCTGGACCGGCTCAGGAAAAGAGCGCAAATCCTTGCGGCTC
>DATEXA010000234.1:0-16556 GCA_035257465.1 Pyrinomonadaceae bacterium
GAGTCGTAGATCGAAGCAATCTTTCCAATACAAACCACATCGAGATCTTCGTCGGCCAACGCCGGCAAAAGATTTTCACGCGGCGGCGGAACTGCGTAGTCATGACGATTCTCAGTGCGATAAAAGGAGCCCGGCTGGCCAAGGAAGGGACGAGCAATGACGCGGCCTACTTTGTGGTCACCATCCAAAATCCGACGCGCAGTTTCACAGATTTCGTAAAGTCGATCGAGCGGGATCACTTCTTCGTGCGCAGCAATCTGAAAAACCGAGTCAGCGGAAGTGTAAACAATCGGCTTCCTGGTCTTGACGTGTTCTTCACCTAACTCCTTGATGATCTCTGTACCCGAAGCAGGAATATTTCCGAGGATTCCGGGGACTGACGTCTCTTTAACAAACCGGTCGATCACCGAGTTGGGAAATCCATTTGGATAAGTCGGAAACGCCTGCTCCAGAATGATGCCCGCCATTTCCCAATGACCTGTGGTTGTGTCTTTGCCATTCGAACGCAGAGCACAACGTCCATATGAACCGACCGGACTTTCAACCGGCGGAAGATCTTTCAGCGGTCGAATATTGCCCAGACCATAACGCTGGAGGTGGGGTAGTTGAAGTTTCCGAGATTCAAGAATGTGTCCAAAGGTATCAGAGCCGGCGTCTCCCCAATTGGGAGCATCAGGCATGGCGCCAATGCCGGCGCCGTCGAGGACAATTAAGAGGATGCGGTTAAATTGGGGCATGGTCGATTGTGCGGTCGCGGCTTGGATTTTTGTACTTTGTGCTTTGTTCTTTGAACTTTGTTCTCTCCTACATCGAATAAATCTTTTCGTTGTTCAATCGAAGAAACAAAGTACAAAGCTCAAAGTACAAAGTTCACATCCTTTACTGCTTCGGCGCGTAGTACCCATCCCTCGCTCGTATCTGAGCCTTATCTTTCAGCCCTCGTACTTGTAACTGAATCGAACGAAACTTCCCATCTCTCGCTTTGTTCGTTGGGTAATAACCCAAACTGTAAAGCGTTCCGATGTCGGCTGCGACGCGAGCAAAGGCAGCACGTGCATCCGCAAGATCCGAAGCAACAAAACTGCGCCCACCAGAAACTCGTGCAAGATCATCCATCTCGCGACGAGCCAGATTGTACAGTCCTCTGCTGATCGACATGCGCTCAAACTGGCCCATCTGGCAGAAGTTTGATAGTTCCTCGGCCTTAGCTTTCGGCATGAAGATCTCTCGATAGCGTTGAAGCTGTCGTGCGGACAACGTCAACCGCCCATCGTCCTGACAATCCTTCATCAAGCGATCCTCGACAAAGTCTTCAGTGTTCACCTCGATGAAATAGCAGGCGATGCCCGCACGCGAGAGTTTTAATTTTGCCGAGTTGAAATCTGAATTGCTTGCAGAATCGACACCATCTGTCAGTGCAACTACGGCGCGACGTCGCACTTGATCCGTGACTGGCGCACGAAAAATGCTATCAGCAACACGCTCGAGTGCGTCGTAATACGGCGTCCCATTACTGCTTCCGAGGTTTCCGATGGCCTTCGTTAACTCCGCTCTGTCGTTCGTCAAAGGAGTGAGAACTTCAACCACTGCCATCGGGTCGCTAACTGTTTGCGCCTGGTTGAAAGCAACGATCCCAATACGATCACCCGAACGTAGCGCATTGATAAAAGAGAGAGCAGCCTGCCTGATGAGACCAACGTCCTCGCGTGTCGAACCTGAGGTGTCGAGCAACAGAGCGATTTCGAACGGGGCATCTGTCGTCCCGAAGTTGCTGATGGTTTGCGGCTGGCCATCTTCCAACAACTTAAAGTTTTCTTGTCGCAGTCCAGACAGTGGACGGCCAGTGGCATCGGTCACAACTACCGGCACAGAAACTAACTGCGTGTCGACTCGCACAACATCGCCTTCGTCCACTTCATCCGACGATGAAGCGGTCGGCTTCTTTTGTTCAGTAGTCTGATCGGTTCCGGCAACTCGACGGGGCCGCTGCGTTTGTTGAGTTGTAATCTCTTGCGCTCTCGCCAAACGAAGGAGTCGTTCACTTGAGACAAGCGTGATCGCAAGACTTAAGGAGAGACTGAGTCTGAACAAACTTCCAAGTTTGAATAGTGCTTTCATTGTGACAAATCCGGATGGGCTCGCTTGCGAGAAATATAACTGGAAGGCGCAGTGAACTGCAAAACGCAACGAACCTGGAGACGTAAACGTGGGTTGGGGGCCTACACAAAACAAAAATAGCGCCACCTTGGTGGCGCTACATTGTTGATAAGTGGCGGAGCCGACGGGACTCGAACCCGCGACCTCCGACGTGACAGGCCGGCGTTCTAACCAACTGAACTACGACTCCGCAAAACTGTTCTTCAAATATCTTTTGAGACCCGAGATCCAAGATCTAAAAGCTAGTAGGCACGGAGGGACTCGAACCCCCAACCTCTTCCTTGTAAGGGAAGCCGTCTACCATTGACGTACGTGCCTATTCGAGGAAGGCCCTGTCGCCTGCCCTTTTTTGTTGTGACGGTATAACTGTCGAATTCTCTGCGGCACGTTTCGAATCAAATATCAACGAACAAACAGTCTCTTAAACGAGTCGTCATGCTAAGAGAAGGACGTATGAGTGTCAAGTTAGCCGAAATGGAGGCTTTGGTACCGTTTGAATTCTTCTGAAGCCCCCCAAAATTAGCACCAAATCAAGCGAAAAAGCATATTTCTCATTTTCCATTTGATCCGCAGAAACAAATGGCAGATGGAAAATGAGCGATGGAAAATGGAAAATAACCCCGTCACCCTTATGTTCACATCTGTACACACAGATTTTGGACGGATAGCTGTGATTCGCGCACGTCGTAAGGAGCAGACCCCACAATTAAGTCAATACCCCAACTCTCCTTTTTGTTCCTTTTATCTAAGCAAACAGCCATTTAAGATCAAAAACAATCGCTTTAGAAAACAAATAACCACTTTGGCCTATTGACCCTGAACGTAATTTGAATAAAATTCATCCCAACGGCGCATGTGGTTGCTGGGGTGAGGACAGTAACCAATTGAGGCTGAATGCCTCCGCCAACCTTGAGAGGCCGGTCCAAACCGGCCTTTCGGTTTTTTAGGTACGATACGCAGCCATGATTTCTGTAGCCGAAGCAATCCAAATCGTCATTGATCAAACGCGAGTCCTGACAACGGAACTTGTGGCAATTCAGGATTCACTGGGCCGCGTGTTGGCCCGGGACGTGATCGCCGACACGGATCTTCCTCCCTTCAACAGATCTCAAATGGATGGTTACGCCGTTCGCTCCGAAGAAACAAAGTCGGCTCCGGTTCGACTGCGGATCGTAGGAGAATCCGCGGCTGGCAAGGGTTGGCATCACGAAATGCACGAGGGCCAGGCTGTACGAATAATGACTGGTGCCCCGGTTCCTCTGGGGGCTGACGCTGTTCAGCAGGTTGAACTAACTCATGAGCTGAAAGACAACACAGTTGTTGAAGTGTTGGAAAGTGTCGATGAAGGTCGATCGATTATGAATCGCGGTAGCGAAGTCACAAAAGGTGAGACAGTATTGCGGTCAGGTTCAATCCTCAACCCAGCCATGTTGGCAGTGTTGGCTTCGTTCGGATGTGCAGAAGTCGAAGTGCGACGGCGACCAGGCGTGTCGGTGATGGCAACAGGTAGTGAGTTGGTCACCGTCGATCAGGTCCCGGGCCAGGATCAAATTCGAGATTCAAACAACTACTCCATCGGAGCATATTCAGTACGGGCCGGTGCCACAGTAGAGCGACTTCCTTTGATCGGAGACAACACAGCGTCTTTGAAACGCGCGATCGAAAAGGCCTCTAACAGATGCGACATGATTGTGACTTCCGGCGGCGTTTCGATGGGTGTTTATGATTTTACGAAAACAGCTTTGCAGGAACTCGGAGCAGAGTTGTTTTTTGAGCGAGTCGCTCTACGTCCAGGAAAGCCAACAGTCTTCGGTCGCTTACCAAATGGAACACTGGTGTTTGGGCTGCCGGGAAATCCAGTCTCGGTATCAGTCACCTTCAATCTCTTTGCACGCACTTCACTTCTTGCGATGCAGGGAGCAACTGAACCGTCATTGAAGTCAGAGTCTGGAGTCTTAGCGAAGTCGGTTAAGGGAAATATCGATCGCGAGAGTTATCTTCCGGCGCAACTCACTACAAACGATGACGGTCAACTCGTGGTGTTTCCGCTGAAGTGGGGAGGGTCTTCAGACTTTGTGGCGTTTGCAGCCGCAACAGCCCTCCTGAATATACCGGCCGGGACAGGAACAGTGGCAACCGATTCGCTAGTGAAGCTAGTGAGATTGCCGTAGCGTGGTGTGGTGTTTCAAAACTCGTGACCAATCTTTTGGCCCTGCATCCCCGCCGCAATTCTCTCCGTCAGTCCATTGAAACCAGCAAAGCCCGGCAGACGCTCGATTCGAGCGGCAACTGTCCGATTGAAGTCTTTCAGACCATCGACGCCCTTGAACAGAGTCGACAAAACATAATTCGTTTCGTGCTCTCTTTTTGCTCCCTGCCCAACCGGTGTCCAGAACCTGGCTATGATGAACCTCGCCAGACCGCGCGCAAATTTCTTTTCCGCTAGTTTCAGTCTCGCGATGTTCCAGTAGAAGTTCGCGTGAATCGATTCTTCCTGAACAATACCCATTACTAACTGCTTCAGTACCGGATGGCCCGCCAGGTCACCAAGCTTGCGATAGGCTTGCACTGCTGTGACCTCGTTGATCGTTCCCCAAACCATGTGCGCCGCATGAAAGTGTGTGCCGAAAGGTTTCGATGCGTGATCGGCTACCCAGCTACCAATCAAATAACTGCGAGGGATCTTGCGCATCGCATCTGCTTGCCAGTTTTTACCCGTCGGATAACCAGCTTCCTCAAGGAATCGATTGAGCAAATTCCCGTGGTGCAACTCCTCGACGCTCCAGCGATCCATGAACCTCTTGATAATAGGATCACGGCCTGTCGGCGTTCGCATCAGCTCGCGATAGTACATGTCAGTGAAGTACTCAATGTCGCGCATATAAAAAAGTACGGGCACGAATGCTTCGTTGAGCGGATGGTTCTTCACTTCCTTCCAACGAATTTGATTGACGTACTCTTTCGATAGGGCGCGCGGTTGTCGTTCGTACCACTCGAGAACCTCTTTGTCTGTCTCGAACACTGGAGAGCCTCCGTTTGGGGCTAAGTGATTACAGATATCCTACGAGACGATCTAGTTAATCGGATTGATCGGGTGTATTCCAATTACCCTTGATTAGTACGAACGAACCAAAAATGAGAGATGAAGAAAAGGTTGAACCCTTTGAGTTGTCGATAAAAATAGACCGAACCAGCTCTACCTGTCGAGGTCCAGACTTGCCTCGAGTAACTTTCTGGTATCTACTTTTCAAAATGAAACCCCTTTCACACGTCGACGAACAGGGCCGAATCCGAATGGTGGATACGGGCGGGAAAGAAATAAGTTCCCGAAGAGCTGTTGCTTCTGCACGCGTTCTCATGAAAAGCGAGACTGTGGAGGCACTGAGAACTCGCCGGACACCTAAAGGAGATCCACTGGAGACTGCACGTTTGGCAGGAATAATGGCCGCGAAGAAGACAGCTGATCTTATTCCACTTTGTCATCCGCTGCCGCTGACTCACATTGACGTACAGGTACGACTTGAAGAATCCGGCGTAGCGTTGACTGCTGAAGTCTCAACCAATGCGCAAACAGGTGTTGAGATGGAAGCGCTGACGGCCGTGTCGATTGCAGCGCTGACCATCTATGATATGTGCAAAGCTTTGGACAAAGGCATAACCATCACCGACGTCGCACTGGAAAGTAAGAGCGGCGGGAAGTCAGGCGACTATCGCCGAGGCGGGTGACGTGCCCGCCGACGCGAGAAGGCGGGAACATCATCCCGGCGACGTGCGTTATTCAAGTCGACCTTTAGTTTTGGGTGGTGACGGTCTTACAATAACGACAAACGCCGCCGAATCATGGAGATTTAAAATGAAAGTAAGTCTTTCAAGAGATGCCCGGCCTCAGGCCATGACGCTGCTGGTTGCAGCCACTATTTCAATCCTGCTTTGGTTCATCCCTTACGCCGAAATTCTGGCATATCCCTTCCGAATTTTCGTGACCTTCATTCATGAAGGCGGACATGCGATTGCAGCGTTGATAACCGGAAATAGTGTTAGCAGTTTAAGCGTTGCGACAAATAGCAGCGGCGAGACCTACACGACCCAAGGTGGTTTGATATCACAACTCCTGATCTCAAGTGCGGGCTACATCGGTTCGATGTCGTTTGGCGCCCTCCTCCTAATTCTGATTAGAAAATCCGTTGCCGCCAGGTTCGTGTTACTCGGTTCAGCGATCTTGATTTTTGGCTTAACGATGATCTACGGATTATTCAAGCCACTATTTAGCGGTGTTGCGTGGTCGGGCATTCCCTTTACGCTGTTGGCGGGATCTCTAATCTCTGTCGGGTTAATACTAGTAGCAAGATTCGCAAATGCGAAGGTCGCTAGTTTCTTCGTTAGCTTCCTCGCAGTGCAATGTGTACTCAATGCTTTGTTCGACCTGAAAACGGTGTTCTTTCTTTCCTCACCTTTCGCACTTCCAGTTCATACAGACGCCGTGAACATGGCCAACGCCACAGGAATTCCAGCTATCTTCTGGGCGGTAATTTGGATTGTGTTGGCGCTGGGCATTCTTTGGTTCGCGATGCGACTGTACGTCGCCGGACGCGACAAAGGTTACCAACCGGATCTTCCGTTTGAAGAAACACCACACTTCTGATCCACAACCACCTTTTCAGCAAAAGTCGACGCGAAGAGTTGAATCGGCTTGCCACCTGATGTGAGGCGTGGCTCCGTTCCGCCGTTAACAGGCCGCTTACATTTAAGCTAGGCCCTTCATCGGTTTCACCCGTCACATACTTCGTGTTAGGCCATCACAGCGAACGATCGCTGCGGCGCAGTTTGGAATAAAAGTACGTCGACTGGTAGTAATTCCAATTTGCTACTAGCTTTTCAACTGCGGTTCCCTTCCATCAAATCAAAGAGAACAGAAAACTAGTCCAAGCGGAGAAAGATGCATACAAAGCCCTGTCAACTTCGTTGTCAACTAAAGTCGAAAACCTTATTAGCCTTGCTGGCCTCTATAACAGCGGCCTTTTTCAGTCTTAACGCAACTCGGATCGTTGCCCAGTCTCCAAACACTGCCAGCCTTATCGTCGTTGTGCAAGACCAAGATGGTGCGGTGGTTAAAGACGCCAAAGTTTCGGTTGTTAACAATGCAACCAGCGCGGATCGTGAAGGCGTGTCGGGAAGTGATGGCAGCGTCACAGTTCCCGCTCTGTCGCTCACCGGCACTTACACTGTCACTGTGTCAAAGGACGGGTTCGGCACTGAAGAAAGAAAAGACATTGCGCTACGCTCGGGTGAAACCGCGACACTGAAAGTCACACTGCTAGTCGGCGCATCTAAGTCTGAAGTCACGGTGTTTGGAACGACGGAAGGTGTTAGATCGAATCCACAGATCGGTGTTCCGCTCAAGGACACCCAAATCGACGAGACGCCCATACTCGGCCGCAAAGTCAGCACGTTGCCTCTTCTAAACTCAGCGTTCCGTCAGGGGAAAGGCACAGGAGATCTCTTCGTCAATTCTACGTACTTCATCACCGGCGTGGGCTCACGACGCGCGACGACTTTCACACTTGATGGCGCGAACAACGACGAAGCATGGGGACGTCAGACGGCGATCACCACGCTGCCTCTCGGTGCGGTGCAGGAAGTAAACGTGCTTTCCAACGCGTTTTCCGCAGAATATGGTTGGACCTCAGGCCCCGCATTGAATTTCGTCACGAAGTCGGGAACAAACGAGGTACATGGTGAAGGCTTGTTCTTGTATCGTCCCGGGAGTTGGCAAGCTGAAACGTTCTCAACCAAAGGCTTCTGCCCGAAATCGGTTCCTACTTGCGTAACGCCATCAACACTGAACGCCATCAATCCTGTCGACATTCCCGATGAGCTCGCTCAAGTCTCGGGAACTTTCGGCGGTCCTATAGTCAAAGACAAAACGTTCTTCTTCGTCACGTCTGACTACACGCACCAGGATCGAACAACGTTTTTTTCCACCTCGTTGCCATCGTTCGTATTGCCCGCCGACGGCAGTCTCGATTGGACAGGTCACTATCGTCAGTTTCTTTTCAACGGACGTCTCGATCACAAGCTGACGCAGAAGCAGAACTTGATGTTTCGCTTCAACGTCGATCGTTTCTACGACGACAATCCGCAGGATGCGGTTGGTGGCACAAATGCGCCGAGTGTCGCTCGCAAATACTCGCGCAGATCCTGGTCATTCCAAGTGAACCACACCGCTGTCATCAGCACGAAAGTGTTGAACGAGGCACGCTTCGCTTACTTGCATGGCGACCCTGTGACTCTTTGGGAAGCGCAGGACCTTTCAACCACATACACTCGCAGCGGGGCCGTACCGTTTACCGTTGGCCAATCGCGCGCGTCCGATCTCTGGGGCCATCAAGTGCAATTCTCAGACACGCTATCCTGGTCGCACGGAATCCACTACTTCCGTTTTGGCGGCAGTGTGATTCATCACACTTCGGGTGGCTTTGGTAGCGAACCCGGAACTGCAATCCTGGGCACATTCACATTTAAGAACACAACAACAGCGCCGCTCGATCAACTGACACTCAACGACGTTCAGAATTACACGCAGCCAATTAACTTTGGTATCAGTACCTACGAACTGGGCCAGTGGCTGTTAACCGGCTTCGCACAGGACAGCGTTCACGTACGTCCCGATCTGACTTTTGATCTCGGACTGCGCTACGACCGCCAGACACTGACAACCGCAACCAAGAACTTCGAACCTCGAATAGGTTTTGGCTGGCATCCGAACGGTGACTCGCGTACATCAATTCGTGGCGGCTACGCGATGTATTACACGCAGATTAGAAGCAATGCGATCGCCGGCTACCTCGTCAATGGACTCGATGGTTTGACCACATACACGGCAACTCCCGGCCAAACTGGTTTCCCAACCTGCTTGACGGGTCGTTGCCTGCCCGTGCCTCTGGATCCGAAGACGCTTCCTCCTTCGCAATTACCTGCCCGTGATATCACCATCAGAGCCGGCCAACGAGCGTTTTACCAACAGCAGTTTGCGAAGTACGGTTTGAACTTCAATTTGCTTCCGAATTATCCGGATGAGTTTGATAACCCGCGCAGCCAGGTGATCACGATCGGCGGTGAACGTGAGGTAGTGAAGGGTTTCTTCGCCGGTGCTGACTATGTGCATCAACACTTGAGCGGTATCGATCGCACGATCGATTTGAATGCTCCCTCGGCTTTCGATCGCACCGCACCTGGACAAGTTCGCAGTGTAGCGGCGGCCAATGCCACCCGTCCGATCCTTCCCGTAAACGGCGGTGTGCGTCAGGTCAACGTGTTGGAGAACTACGGCGTTGCAGATTACGACGGCTTGCAGACACTGTTTAGCTATCGCGGCAACTCGCGAATGTACGCATCGGTTAGCTACACGCTCTCGAAAGCGACGAACACAACCGAACCGGATGGTAACGGTATCTCGCCGAACCAAAGCATCCTTCTGCGACTCGGTGGCGAAGAGCGTGGCCCAAGCGTCGTGGATCAACGCCATCGTGCGGTTATTACTTTTAGCTACCGTTTCCCGTACAACATTACGGCGGGCACTCTGACTACGCTTGCATCGGCGCGTACTTTCAGTCCGACTACGGGTGTGGACAATAACGGCGATGGATTGAACAATGATCGACCAGTCATCAATGGAACAATCATAAGTAAGTCAGCATTTCGTGGAACACCAACTTCTGATGTGGCAACGTTCATTGAGGGGCGGATCAAAACTTCGGAAAAGACCAGCATTCTGCTCAGGCTGGAAGGCTTCAATCTTTTAAATCACGGTAACTTTCTCGGTCGCGGCGTAACAACCTACGGTGACGGTCTGACGCCCGCTCCAACATTCGGACAGTTCGTCGGCGGTGTCGGTTCGGCAACGAATGCAATCCCGGCATTCGCCCACATCGACCCCCCTCGAGTGTTTCAGCTGCAAGCGCGATTTATTTTTTGATTGCCCTGTGTGCGATATGCTTCAGCTTGTCGCAAACGTAACTGTAGGCCAAACCGACAAGCTAAAGCATATCGGACTTCGCGACCGCTACTTCGTCACGGTGTATTGATCGAAATAACTCACACTATCTGTCTTTGACCAAACGCCAATCTTTCCTGACACAGGTTCAGCCATCGTGTAGTCAAGCAGGTGCTTTCCATCAAGCGATGCTCCGAGCGCGGTGCCGTTTACAGTTATCTCGAGCGTATGCCACGTGTTCAGTTGCAGCGGCACGTTCTCCGTTCCCTTCTTCACGAAACTGCGCTTGCCTTTGTTGAAGGTCCACAAAACGACGTTGTCTTCCTTAGAATTAAAACGAACCGTCAGATAATCCCCGTTCAGTTTGAGGTTGAACAAGATGCCTGCGCACTGATCGAGTTTTCCCTCGACGAGTTTGAATCGCATACTAATGGTCCCGTTCTGAAAATCATCGACATCTTTCAGCACTGCATACGGGAAATAAGCAAACGCCTTCACGTTGTCGATAAACTCTTCGTGACGCGAACCGTAAATCGCCCGCGCGTTCTGAGCCAATCCTCCGGCGGGCTGACCCCTCAGCCACTGACGTCCATCTACGCCCAGCACCTTCGTCCCCCCATCGTCGACAATTGCCCAGTTGCCAACCACCGCCAGAAACTTCGTTGACTCTTTGCCGGATTTTTCTTTGGAGAGATCGATGTGAAGTGATTTGGGCTTGTTTGTGCGCTGAGCAAATACACCTACGGTCAACAGCAGTAAAGCTATGCCAACGGAAAAAGAAAGAATGCGTCTTCTCATCACTAACGCTCCTCGTTGTTGAAATAAATCCTATTGATGTCTCTAACTAAGGACCTGTATCCGGTGCAGTAGCCCGACTGTTAAGGAGGGCTCAGCGTGCTTGATAAAAGTCGAAACAAGCCCTCCTTAACAGTCGGGCTACTGCACCGGATTATCTACGTATTCGCCACCATGCGATAACGACTGCCAATGGCCAAACAAAATAGAAAATTAGTGCGGCGCGCTTTGGCTGCACGGCAAGTGGATAACCGGGAAAGCCATCCTCACTCGAGCGTTCGGGCGACTTGATGGCAGACAGTTGATATATCTGGTCTAACACGACCTCTTCGATGGTCGAACGATCGACTATCTTTCGACCGTCCATCTCGTACCAGATCTCTCCGTACTGATCTTCCGATTGCGCAAACAGTCCTGACTGCGTGCCCGAAACGTAGTCAACTTCTAGCTTGCGCCCCATCACTCGTCGAAGTTTCTTCAGTACACCCTGCTCGAGATCACTTAAACGCGGATCTTCCGGGGCAAGAAAAACTGTCAACTTCAGCCGCTCATTCACTTGTCTCAGTGTCGCATCATCGGCGGCCGGGAAAGAGTTGCGACGATTCGCGCTCATGTCCCAACTGTTGAGGACTCTTGAGCTACCGACGCAAAAGATCGTAAGCACTCCAAGAAAAACTAATGTCGTGACTAGTCGTGATTGAATACTTCGACCCGTGTGCAGCCAGATTGCTGCCAACGCGAACCCGCCGATAATCAGCGCCAACATGACTGCGACTGTGCTTAACCGCAGCAAGCCCTGTTCAAAGGAGCGCAGGGCGGCCGTCGGCGTAAAGCTTGCGAGTTGTTGCAGGAAGCCGCCTCGACCAGCCGCGACAAAGTCCAAAGCCCACGTACCGACAGTAAAACTCAACGTGACGATGGCCGCGCTGGATGCATTTTCCGCGAGGCCTGCGGCGGCAACTGCGATCGCAGCGCTTAACATTCCACGGAGCAAATGACCTAACAATAGATTCAAGGTCTCTGTCGAATCGATGTGGCCGCCATAACTGCGCCAAAGTAAGATCGCAATGAGCCCCGGCAACCATGCGATCATCCAGGCGAGTAGTAATGCAAGACCTTTCGCTGTTAGCTTGCTGCGCACAGTTCCCGGAAGTTGGAGCAACAATTTCAGCGCTCCACTTTCTTTCTCTGCTGCGATTAATCGAATGGCGACAAACGGAAACAAGAAAGTGGCAACCAGATCGTACGCACCCCAGGTTGGAGACAGGATGCCATCAAGTGAATTCAATGCCTGCGGTAACGCTGCAGGCGCGCCACCAATCCCACTCATTTCGGCGTAGGTGTTTACAGCCGTAATGAAACTATGTCCAACGAGCAAGCCAACGATTAACAACATCAGCCAGAAAGCTCGCGAGGCAATCAGCTCTCTGATTTCTTTAGCGAGCAGTTGACCAAAGTTATGTGAGCTCAAGGAAAATTTCCTCCAAGCCACCTTGATCTACCCTGGCAAGCTCTCGTAATTCATTCAGTGTTCCCTCAGCGACAACTCTGCCGTCGTTCAGCAATACGAAGCGATCACACACTCGTTCTGCGTCTACCAATTGATGAATTGATAAAAGGAGCGTGCGGTCAGCTCGAACATCACTGCGCAACATTGCCATCACGTCTCTTGTCTGTCGTAAATCCAAGCCATCGAATGGCTCATCGAGCAAAAGTAAAGGGTGCGAAGTTAGCAAACCAAGCGCCAGCATCAGGCGTTTGCGTTCGCCTTTTGAGAGTGTCGACAGCTTCGCTCGCTGAATCTCGTCAAGGCGCAGCGGCGCAAACAGGCTTAGCAGTTTCTCCTTTGGCTGGTTATACAGTTTTTCAAAGAACCGCAGGACCCATTTCACTGTTTGCTCAGCCCACGGCACTATCCCATCCGGCACATAAAACAAAACCTGTTTACGATCGAGGGATCCGAGAGGCTTGTCACGATACGCAAGGCTGCCGCCGTTGGTCGGAACCAGGTCAGCAAGACACTCCAGAAGCGTAGTCTTGCCTGCGCCATTAGGACCAATCAAGCCCAGCACTTCTCCTTCGCGAATCTCAAAAGAAACTTGCTGAAGTACCTGTCTACGGCCGAACTTCTTGTCGAGATTTGAAACGGTTAAGAGGTTACCCACGAATTTCTCTGACCTGATAGTTTGCCATGCGAGTGAAACATACTGTTGCAAAGCACACAAATACCGTCGCGACTTGCCATAGTTTGTGGCCTAACAAAAGTCCAAACCCCACCTACGGCAGTGGGTGGATTCGTTCAGATCGTGTCTACAGAGGAGTAGCCTTATTTTCGACTGGCGCGCTTTGCTCGCCAGTGGGGGATTCATCACAGCTCTTATAGTCAGGATCTGAATCCGCACACGGAAGTGTGCGGATTCAAAGCGCACTCGTCTACAACAACTTCGTGAGGTCTCCCCGGCGGTAGAGTCGCGTTTTTCTAGAGTGAGTCTGGTCCGAGTGTCGCCAACATTCTTGTGAGATGGCTATCGACTGTAATGCCTTGAGATCAACTACTACCAGTCGCCGTAACCAGAAAAGATTCATTGTGAATTCGACAATTGCTATCTAGAATGCCGAAGCCTCTTCAGTAGTTCCGAACGAATACGAATCTCGATCAGTTATCGTGCTCATTTTCTTCACCACATTTGGAACTGTGTTCGTCGCTGAAATTGTCGGCGACAAACTTCTTTACACCACTGGTGTTCTTGCTGCTCGATATCGAACACTCCCAATTACTTTCGGGATGGCTGCCGCCTTCATGGCGAAAATGGCTGTAGCAGTCCTCGTTGGCCAAGCCATCTCGCGGCTGCCCCCTATTTTGGTAGCGAGCATCACAGCGATCAGCTTTCTTGGAGTTGCTTTAGCACTCTGGCGAAAACCTGACCAACCCACAGCGAAAGATAAAAACCACACTGCAAGCAAAGCTGCAATGGTTTCATTTGCCGCGATCTTTTTTTCGGAGTGGGGAGACGTCGGCCAGGTCACGGCTGCTACTCTTGCGGCACGTTACCGAATGCCATTGGTCGTCTGGTTCGGTGCGGTCGCCGCGATGACGACAAAAGGAGCCTTGGCGGCGTTCCTTGGTGCCGGTATTCGAAAAAGAATTCAAGCTCATGTCTCACCCAAAGTTGTGCGCTACACAGCCGTCGGCTTACTGTTACTGCTCGGCGTATTATCCGTTCTGGAAATTCTCATTGAGAGGCGCTAATCATTGATGGCTTCGAAACAGGAACGAACAGCAGCGTTCCGTTTCATTGTTTGTCTTGGTGTCGTGAGTCTGTTTGCGGACATGACTTACGAAGGCGCCCACAGTGTCATCGGTCCCCTCTTAAAAGATCTCGGAGCAACCGCCACTCAGGTCGGCATCATTGCTGGTCTAGGTGAAATGATCGCCGCGAGCCTGCGTTATTTTTCCGGACGACTCGCAGACAGGACTCGGGCCTATTGGACGATCACTACTCTCGGCTACTTCTTGAATCTCGTCGTGGTGCCCGGGTTGGCATTTGCAGGAAGCTGGCAGGCGGCCGCCTTGCTGGTCGTTGCGGAACGGACAGGCAAAAGTCTTCGCGGACCGGCTCGTGACGTCTTGCTTTCTGAAGCAACTGAAGTGGTTGGTCACGGATCAGGTTTTGGTATTCATGCGGCGATGGACCAGACGGGAGCAGTGCTCGGACCACTCCTCGTCGCCGGATCCGTTGCCCGCACACATCATTTCGGACCTGCATTCTTGTGGTTGGCTTTGCCGGCAGTGGGAGCGTTCATCGCGTTAGTCTTTGCGCGCGCCATCAGCCCCTATAAAGGAACTCCTCCGAAAGAAGTTAAGCGACAGAATCTCCCTTCGGTGTTCTGGATTTACGTGGGAGCCGCAAGTTTGCTCGCTTTGGGTTTTGTCGACTTTCCTTTGCTGGCTTACCACTTCGAAAAGAACTCCATTACGAGTCCCGAAGGCATACCTTTGCTTTACGCTGCGGCAATGGGTGTCGTAGGACTGACGGCATTAATCTTTGGCCGCTTGTTTGATCGATACGGTATTCAGGTGATTGTTTTTGGAATACTCGTATCGCTACTGACGCTTCCCTTTGGTTTTCTTGGAGGGAAGGTCGGAGCTTACATCAGCGTAGCTTGCTGGGCCACGGGTCTCGGCGCGCAGGATGCGACATTGCGGTCGGGAATCTCGCAGGTTGTTTCAATGAACAAACGAGGCACTGCTTTCGGTGCTTTCAATGGGATTTACGGTGTGCTGTGGTTCTTTGGAAGCGTAACGATGGGTGTCTTGTACGATCACTCGTTAATGGCGTTGGTAGTGTTCGGCATGCTCGCGCAACTCTTGTCAGCCGGATTGTTTGTTTGGCTTCGTCGTCCCCTGGCCGAGAGTGTTAATTAACTCAGGATCACAACGACGTGCTCAATGAGGGAGTGGACAGCGGCAAGCATATGAGGACGCGTCTCTATCGTGAGGCCGACCGCAACAACCAGAATCAGAATCAACCACGGTAACACTCGAAAGATTGGGGCACTGCTACCCGACAAACTCGGATCCGTTGCGGATAGTTCCAACAATCTGCGCACTCGCGCTTTTACCCCACGTGTTTCCTCAGCGCCAACAAAAAAAGCAGACGATGGCATGACGTGACGTTCGTCTGTCGGAATCAGCCGTGCTATGCGTACCAGAGCCGACGCCAGGTCCAAGGCAGCCGCTGAACTCTTTTGCGCCGCATGTTCATCGGCCGCGGACTCTGAGGCTTCACCCCAGGCTCGATCAAGTGAACGACCACAGGGAATGATTAGCAACGCGGCTCGACTCGCTCGCAACATTGAACGTTTGAGGTTGTCGTATGCTGCCATGTGACCGTATTCATGAGCGACGGCTGCGGTTAACTCATCTTCCGTTAGTGTCTTCAATACCTGTTCGGCAATGAACAATCGCGGACGAAAAGTACCAACTACGGCGATGATCGGAAATGTATGGGACAGCCGATACGCCGGCACCGTCACGCCCATCAGATCGACCCGCACAGAATTAGCCAGCCACATCTTTAACAATGAACTGGTCGCTCGTGACGAACGTATTCCGCGCCAGATTGCACAACCAACGCCCACCGCTGAGATCGCTGCAAGCGTTCCGAGTTTGAAGCTGACGAATTCGTCTGTGGAATGTGGTTCGTAAAAAAGGTACGACGGAATGATAAAGGCAACAGTCCAAACGACGGCAATCGTCGGCGGCCCGATGCGCATGACAAAGAGAAGTTCAGCGCGTGTTCGCGCGGAGCATTGCAAGAGAAGGCGTCTAAACAGATGACATAGTCCCGTAGCAGCTGCAGTTGCGACAGCATTCACGGTCAACAGCATTGCTAAGACGAGCGTTATGCCCAAAAACTCATACATGAACTAGCTCTTTCCTCCCAGCTCTTTCTTCTTCTCTTGCACCAGGCGATCGAGTTCGTCGAGTAGTTCGCGATCTCGCTCGCTGATTGTATCGACAATGCAGGCGAGCACCGGCTCGACAGCATCTGCACCATGTCCCAACAGTCCGTCAATCACGTCTTCTTTGATCCCCTGATCAAGATCC
>DATEXA010000235.1:0-10197 GCA_035257465.1 Pyrinomonadaceae bacterium
CCGGCGTTCCGCGTCCAGTCGCTCGACCTTGCGGGCGTCCACGTCCACCTAAACCGTTGTTCACCGCGAACACTGGTCCGTTCGAACAATACATTGCCAGTGAATCGCCATAGCCATAAGCAATCGGACTCGTGGAATCAACTGTCTTGGTGCGGAGGATAACGCCGACGGCGCGCAACTTCGCAGAATGACTAGCCGAGACCCCCGCGGTGAAACCGTAGTTCACCGCGAAATCGGATGTGTCATCGACAGTAATAAAGAGACCGCCGTCTTGAACAAACCTTTGCAGATTCTGTAAGCCTGACCAGCCGAGACCCGGACGCATATCATCGGTTTCGTCTGTCTTACCAAGATTCGGAGTCAGAGATGTGGTCTTCCACGGAATTGGATTGCCGTACATCGGAAGGCCGTTAATGATCTGTTGTGCGCCGCGCCCCACCGGAGCAAAGAGGATCACATCGTATTTGGATTTCAGATTCGGATCTTTCGAAACATCCTGGGTGCTGATGTAAGTAAAGGGAACCTGGTTCTGATCGAGGCCGACACGGTACCAGCCTTCATCCTGCGTCGAGAACCAGGTATGCATCATGGCTATACGAGGTGCTCTTACAGGATGCGTTTTCACGGAAGGCGTATCGGATACCGCATAGACTTGAACTCCCAGATCACTCGCGACGCTCTTCAATTCATCAGTGCCCTTACGGATGATGAAAGACCCGCGATTGAATTTGCGCCCGGCAGCTTCAAACGGTTCCTCAGCTGCCTCCATTTCTATATTTTTGAGTCGAAAGCGAAGCGTGATCAGTGAATTGTCTGCATTGTGATTGATCAGGTACACGGACCCGCTACCGTTAACTCCGCCCGGCGAGTTAATTGTGCCTGTTACCTTGTCCATACCCGCCTGTAGGACCTTCACGTCTGTTACGCGTACAACTTCGACGTTTGCCGACTCACCCATCGTCCATGACGTATCGTCATAGATATCAGTCTGCGGATCATTCGGCGCCCAATACTGATAGTCGAGTAATGCATCGGCGATGCGACTGTAAGGTTGATCCATGCGGACAATATAGCTTCCCGCTGGAAACGTTCTGTCTTCTGTCTTAGGAGCAGGAGTCGGAGATGGAGTAGGAGATGCGCCGGGCGACGGACGCGCCGCAGGTGTGCTCGCTTTCTTTTTCACTGACACGGTGAATGGCGCAGTGGCTTTACTTATTTCAACACCCTGGGCCTGCAATGTCCGTAACAACTCGGCCTGATTCCCCTTCCGTATTTCATCACCAGTAAGAACGTAAGCAGCCGGTCCTTCATTCTTCGGTTTCTCGATTGAGCGTTTGCTCTTCAGGTAAAAGTTTTTCAGGAACAACTTGGCGTTGTTGCCGAAATAGTAAAGCGACGTCAAGAGTGCGGTCTGTTCGTAGTTGTTGTTGTTTCGCTGCGACCACTTTGCTTTTGGCAGCGGCGGGTTTTGTTTGTACCACGTACGTTGATACTCACTCGGACTCAGCGTTCGTTCTAAGGTGTCAGCGCCTCCGTTGCCAAACGTTTCATACAAGCGACTGATACCGTTGTGAGTTGCAGCAATGAACATGAGGTAGCCCGGTGACCATGTGTCGAAGTTTCCATGTGCAAAAACTCCGGGCATTCCAAACTTGGTCATCTCGGAAACATTGTTCCAACCAATCATCTGCCACTCGTCAGTGAGAATCGGATCTACCCAGGCGTTATAAGGACCATCGCCGATGGTGTTGTCATAGAGATATGGAACCGACTCGTGGAGATCGTGAAGTACCTGTGGTTTCCAGTTGAGATAGACATTCATGATGTTTCGGGTCAGTTTCAACGATAGACCAATTGCGTCCCGATTGTTGTCGTGTGCTACGTAGTGCCCCCAGTAAACGAGACCAGGCCAGTTCTCGTTGGGATGCGCGAGATGCCAGTTGTAGACGTCGACCATTCGATCGCGACCATCAACTTCAACTACCGGTGTAATAAGAACGACAACATGCTCGCGGATGAACTTGATGTAAGGACTGTTATCGACTGCGAGTCGATACGCCAGCTCCATCAGTGCAGTTGGCGCACCCGTTTCAGGAGAATGAATGGTGCCGGTGATGTAGTAAATCGGAAAAGAGTCTGCGACCAGTCGATCAGCCTCGGCCTCGTCCATATTTATTGTTCTGGGATCCGCCAGTTTGGTCAGACGCGCGCGATTCTCTTCCAATTTCGACAGCAGACTCTCAGAGGCAACCGCGACCGCGATCATCTCGCGATCTTCTTCAGTCTTGCCTATCGAAAAAACTTTTACACGTGGTGTTGCGCGCTCGAGCATGCGCATGTACTTGTACACGTCCTCCGCATAAGGCAGCTTTCCTGGCGCACCCGCGACATCACCAAGGACGGCTTTCGGAGTAGGCACGTCGGATGACGCGGGTAAGTAATCAGTCAGCGGAGAATTGAAGTAAGGCGCGGTGGTGTAATCCTTGATCTTATTCGTGTACTCCTGATCGATTGGTTGGTTAGGATCGCGGCCCGGTTTGATTTGCGCTACTGAAATCGCGCACGTTGACAGCACAACCAGAAGAGAAAAAGACAGTAGGAAAAAAGGACGGGGCAGACTCATTTTGTGTTCCTCGATTTGATAATTGAGAGAGATGGGTTCAAGTCGCTGCGCTTCCACTGCGAAATGTGAACAGCTTGAAAGAATTTTTTAGAGCTACCAGAGGAGTACAAGCTTTTAAGCTAAAGGTTGTGGGGAAGTCAACAGAATTTCGGATTGGGGATTGCGGATTGCGGATTGCGAGTCTCAACACAAATCGACTCGACAATGTTCCAAGTTTGCAATAGCCGTCGATCTTCTGTAAGAGTGCAGATGGTTCATATGTCAGATCAAATAACTAAGCAAAACTCTGTTTCACCAACCCCGCCTGAAGAGACCGGCGAGCCGAAGTTGAAACCAGCTGCAAAGGTTGCAGGGGGCATTCCTTCGATCCTGGGGACAATAAAATACGCCAGTTCAGAAATGGGGCTCGTTCGCGGAGCACGAACGCTGCTTCAGATTAATCAGCCTAATGGCTTTGACTGTCCGGGATGCGCGTGGCCAGAGCCGGACCACGAACGACCGCACATTGAGTTTTGTGAAAACGGAGCGCAGCACGTTGCGGATGAGGCTACGACGAAGAGAATCACACCCGAGTTCTTCAAAAAATGGAGTGTCGCGGATCTGTCTTTGCAATCAGACGAATGGTTAGGTAAGCAGGGCCGGTTAACTCATCCAATGTTGTTACGAAGGGGAGCAACGCATTACGAACCGCTCACTTGGGACGATGCCTTTGAACTCATCGCCACTGAACTCAATGCACTGAACTATCCAGACCAGGCGATCTTCTACACATCAGGTCGCACAAGCAACGAAGCTGCCTTCCTCTATCAACTGTTCGTCCGCCAGTTTGGCACGAACAATCTGCCTGATTGTTCCAACATGTGTCACGAGTCGAGCGGTACGGCGTTGAGTGAAACTATCGGAGTAGGGAAGGGGACTGTAAAGCTTGAAGACTTTGATCAGGCTCAAGCCATTTTTGTTATCGGTCAGAATCCGGGAACAAATCATCCTCGGATGTTGAGTGCACTTCAAAGCGCAAAGCGTAACGGTTGCAAACTGGTTCACATCAATCCATTGCCAGAAGCGGGATTGGTTCGGTTTAAGCATCCACAGGAAATTACCGGACTGATTGGTTCCGGCACGCTTCTGGCCGATCTGTTTTTACAGGTGAACATCAATGGCGATGTTGCGCTGTTAAAGGGGATCATGAAAGCGGTAGTTGCTGAAGAGAATCGTTTGCCGAGAAGGGTTCTCAATCATCGATTCATCGCTCGTTACACATCAGGCCTTGACGAATTCCTGGCGGCCCTAAACCGGATCACCTGGTCAGAGATTGTGGAGCACAGCGGTGTCCCGCAAGACCAATTGGAAGAGGCGGCAAAGATCTTCACCAAATCGGAGCGCACAATATTCTGTTGGGCCATGGGATTAACGCAACACCGGAACGCCGTCGCGAATATTCAGGAAATTGTGAACCTGATGTTGTTGCGCGGACAGATCGGAATCCCGGGCGCTGGTTTATGTCCGGTGCGAGGTCACAGCAACGTTCAAGGCGATCGCACGATGGGTATTTGGGAAAGTCCCACACCTGCCTTCCTCGATAAACTGGCAGCGGAATTCGATTTTGAACCACCACGCAATCATGGCTTCGATACAGTTAATGCGATTCGGGCGATGCACAACCGCGAAGGAAAGGTGTTCTTCGCACTTGGTGGCAATTTTCTCTCCGCAACTCCCGACACGGAATACACCGCAGCAGCTTTGCGTCGTTGCCGTTTGACCGCTCACGTTTCGACCAAACTCAATCGCGCACATTTGATTACTGGAGAAACCGCGCTAATTCTCCCGTGTTTGGGCCGGACGGAAATTGATGTGCAGTCGGGTGGTCCTCAGTTTGTTTCGACCGAAAACTCAATGGGTGTTGTTCAGATGTCGAAAGGATCGCTTGAGCCCGCGTCGCCGGATCTATTGAGTGAACCTCAGATCGTTGTTCGACTGGCAAAAGCAACACTGGGTCACAGAACAAGTGTTGATTGGGAAACTCTGGCAAGTGATTACGATCGAATTCGAGTAAAGATTGAACGCTGCGTTCCCGGCTTCGAGGAGTACAACGTCCGCGTCCGCGAACCGGGAGGCTTTTATCTTCCAAACGCAGCTCGTGAGCGTGTGTTCAATACCGCAACTGGCAAGGCGCGGTTTACAATTCATGAATTACCGCAGCACCATTTGGAGCCCGGTCAGTTTTTGATGATGACGATTCGAAGTCACGATCAATTCAACACTTCGATCTACTCCTCCAACGACCGGTACCGGGGAGTCAAAAATGGCAGACGCGTAGTTTTCCTTAACAAAAGCGATATCGAGCGGTTAGGTTTGGTTGCGGGCCAGCATGTCGATCTTGTTAGTCACTTTGAAGCGGAGGAACGGACCGCGCGCCGTTTTGCGGTCGTGCCTTATGATATCCCCCGAAACTGTGCGGCAACGTATTTTCCAGAAGCAAACGTTCTGGTGCCGGTTAACCACGTTGCGGAGAAGAGCAACACGCCGGCGTCCAAATCAGTGGTCATTAGCATTAGACCTTCGATGTGATTGAAATTGACGATGAGGAATATGAATCATGAGTTCGAAAGCCGTTAAAGCTACTAAGAGAAAAGCCACCATCAAGGCGAGACCAGTCAAGAAGGGCCCTGTTAAAAAGCCTGTGACAGCCAAGCGTCAGTTATATACTGAACTTGTAGCGCAGTTGCGTAGCTTGCTGAAAGGTGAGTATGACTTCATTGCCAACACCGCAAACTTCTCTGCGCTCGTCTACAACGCACTTCCAGATGTCAACTGGGCTGGGTTCTATTTGCTACATGAAGAAGAACTCGTGCTTGGGCCATTTCAAGGCAAGCCGGCTTGTGTTCGCATACCTCTCGGCAAAGGTGTCTGTGGCTTTGCTGCGAAGCAATGTGAAACTGTGATTGTTCCAAACGTGCACGAGTTTCCCGGGCACATCGCATGTGACACGGCCTCAAACGCTGAAATCGTAATACCACTCTTCGACGGCGCGCGCGTCCTTGGCGTGTTTGATGTCGACAGTCCTACATTGAAGAGGTTTGACGACCAGGATGCTGAGGGGTTGAACGAAATGGTTACGGTGCTGGTAGCGCACGAGGAAGGTTTGGACGAGTAAGTGGTCTTGGGACTTTGGCCTTTGGTCTTTTGCTTTAAATCTGAAATTTGAGATCTGAGATCTTCGTGTTGACTATCCGCCAATCAAACCAACGCGGTCACTTCAACCATGGTTGGCTGAACACCTATCACACATTCACGTTCGATCAATACTACGATCCACGCTACATGGGGTTTCGGAGTCTGCGCGTTATTAATGAAGACTTCGTTGCTGCAGGCCGGGGCTTTGGCGAGCATGGCCATCGAGACATGGAAATCATCACCTACATTCTCGAAGGCGAACTCAAACACGAAGACAGCATGGGGAATGGTTCGATAATTCGTCCCGGTGATGTGCAACGAATGACGGCCGGCACTGGAGTCAGGCACAGTGAACAAAACCCATCACCCGATGAACCCGTGCATCTCCTACAGATTTGGATAATTCCCAACGCAGACAATCTGCAACCAGGTTATGAGCAGACAGCCTTCTCAGTCGAAGAGCGTAAGAATCAACTGAGGCTAATTGCTTCAGGTGACGGTCGAAACGGCTCAGTCATAGTCAATCAAGACGTGAGCCTGTTTGCATCGATCCTTGATTCAGGTCGGCAGGTTGAGCACGCGATGAACGAAACGCGTTATGGTTGGTTGCAGGTTGCGCGCGGTTCAGTTGACGTGAATGGCGAACGAGCCAATCAGGGAGATGGCGTAGTGATCGTTGCTGAGTCTGCGTTGACCATCCGCGCCAATGAAGCAGCAGAAGTTATTTTGTTCGATTTGGCGTAGTTGGGTTTCTGTTATCCTCGCCTTCCATGACGTCGGCCCCCTCAACATTCGAACAGAGCCTGGCCATTGCCGAACCGAAGCGATGGAGGACCTTATTGCTCCTTTCGCTTGCCGAACTGCTTGGCTTGTCGCTGTGGTTCAGTGGTTCGGCCGTGGTTCCGGCCCTCACGAAAGAATGGCATCTGACTGATTCGCAAGTCAGTTGGATCTCAATCGCAGTGCAACTGGGCTTTGTCGCAGGGACATTGATCAGTGCCGTCTTAAACCTTTCCGACATTATCAGCGCTCGTCACCTCGTCGCTGTTTCGGGCGTCGCAGGTGCAATTACCAACGCTAGCTTCGGCCTCTACGCGAGCAAACCCCTGCCGGCAATCGCATTGCGCTTTCTCACTGGTGTGTGTTTGGCAGGCGTCTATCCGCCGGGAATGAAAGTAATGGCGACGTGGTTTCGACAACATCGCGGTATGGCCCTGGGTGTTTTGGTCGGCGCATTGACGCTCGGCAAGGCAACGCCATATCTCGTGAATGCCTTCGGCAGTTCCAACTGGCGAACGAACGTACTTTTTGTTTCTGCCTTGTCAGTGCTTGGTTCAATCATCGTGTTGCTGTTTGTCAACGATGGTCCTTACGCGTTGCCGCGTGCGACATTCGATCTAAAACAAGTGACTCGAGTCTTTGCCAATCGCGGTGTCAGGTTGGCTAGCTTTGGATACTTCGGTCACATGTGGGAACTCTACGGCATGTGGATTTGGATTCCGGTCATGATGCGTGCGAGTGTTGCACTTGCGGGCGGGAATCAAAGGTCTGCGGAAATAGGTTCGTTCCTGGTGATCGGATTTGGCGCTATCGGTTGTGTGGCGGCGGGATTGTGGGCTGATCGTGTTGGCCGCACTGTCGTCACTTCATGGGCCATGGCGATCAGCGGTAGTTGTTGTTTGCTCGTCGGTTTTCTATACGGCGGAAATCCTTATTTGCTTTTCTTTGTCGCCGCAATCTGGGGAGCTAGTGTCGTTGCCGACTCTGCACAGTTCTCGTCGTGTATTACAGAGCTTGGTGATCAGCAATACATCGGTACGGCGCTGACACTGCAAATGTGTTTGGGCTTCCTGTTGACGACGATCTCGATCGAACTGATTCCTAAAGTTCAGAGCCACGTTGGCTGGCGTTATGCGTTCATGATTCTAGCGCCAGGCCCACTGTTCGGCATCATTTCAATGCTGCGTCTGCGTGGATTGCCTGAGGCCGTGAAGATTGCTCACGGGAAGAGATAGTCGCCTTTTCTGTGTCTCTGTACCCTCTGCGTCTCAGTGTTGAAAAGTTTCTAGTGAAGCCAGCCGCGATTTCAACACAGAGACACGGAGAACGCAGAGACACGGAGTTAAGGCGGGGTTCCCCAAACGTTCTTCAAAATGACAAATGAAAAACCCAAATGACCAGTGACAAATGAACTCTCCTTGCCAAAACTCCACGGCTTCCGATAGTCTGCTTTGCATGTTACTCCTTAGACGACGCCATTGAGATTGCGTTGACTTAACTCCGCGGCACTCTTTTAATCAACGCGCGCGGGGTTCAGTCGGTATCGTTTGCAGAGCTTCTGCAAGCGTTACTTGTGCGCTCTCAGCCACTCACTCGTTTTCCCCAATCAACCAAAAAAACGTTTTTCAAGTGGAATTGCTTGGCAATCCACATTCGAGGTGATCATGGATCAACCAGCTATTTGCGTCCAAAACCTCCGCAAGTGCTTTCGTAAACGGAACGGTTTTCGAAAGAAAGTAGAAACCTGGGCAATTGACGACGTCTCTTTCACTGTGGCTGAAGGTGAGACTTATGGCCTGCTCGGTCCGAATGGCTCGGGTAAGTCGAGTCTGATTCGCGTGCTTTCAACTCTGCTTGTGGCAGACAGTGGCCAGGTGACGATGCTCGGTTACTCGCTTCCGCAACAGCAGGAACAAGTGCGTCGAATTATCGGCCGCGTGAGTGTTGACGCCGCTTTCTACAAGAAACTGTCGGCACGCGAAAACCTGGTTTACACAGCGTTGCTCTATGGACAGAAAGCTCGCGATGCCGAACGTCGCGCCATGGACATTCTGGAACAGTTGGGAATGGAGAATTCAAAGTTTTCCACTCCGCTCGAGGAGATGAGCCGGGGCATGCAGCAAAAGATCAGCATCGCGCGTGCGCTCGTGCTGAATCCACCGATCCTCCTTCTCGATGAGCCAACGACTGGCCTGGATCCGAAGAGCCGTCGCGACGTTCAAAGCTTCCTTGAAAGGCTAAAGGAGCGAGAGGGGACTACCATTCTGCTGACAACGCATGACATGGCTGAGGCTGAGCGATTGTGTGCTCGCATCGGTTTCTTAGCGCACGGAAAGTTGGTCGCGGAAGGAACGGCGCAAGAACTAATTGGACGAGCACATGCGGAAACGCTTGATGACGCGTTCATCAACTTAACCGGCGAGGAACTATTAGACAAAGAATTAGTCGCCGTGGAGGGTTAGAAAATGGAAACAACAATGCGGCAAACGTGGGCCTTTATTTTTCGAGGCTACCACCTGACCCGCCGTTACATTGGCTGGGTAATCGTCTTTAACTTTTATGCGCTCGTCACGTCTGCGACCGTGGCACTGATCGGCGTAGCGGCCGGAAACTATCAGATGACACTTACGCTCGTGGTGGGCGCGTTGCTATGGAACTATCTGTCCTGGCTGTACCAGGAGATTGCGATGTCAATCGCCTATGAACGTTGGGAGGGAACTCTTGAATATACTTTCATGGCGCCGGTCTCACGCCTGGTTCACTTGTTAGGTGTCAGTTTGTATTCGCTCATCAACAGCGTGATAACCAGCCTGATCGTTCTGGTGGGTTTAGTGTTGTTCACGAATTTGACTCTGCGCGGTGTGAATCTGTTTGGTGTGCTGGTCGTTGTGGCAGTTAGTACTCTGGCATTCATTGGTCTTGGTCTGATCGCCGCGATCTTTCCGGTAATGAGTGCAGAACGAGGTGCGGAAGCAACTCACATCTTTCAGGGCTCGCTTCTGTTGGTTTCAGGCGTTTATTATCCAATCGAAGTTTTGCCAAGATGGATGCAGCCGCTATCGGCAATATCTCCGGCCACATACACCTTATCGGCATGCAGAAAGCTGTTTGGGGTTGGCATCAGTGGCTCAACTCCTGAGCGCCTGGCAGGCGTTCCGCTGTCTGATGTTTCGCACGAACTGTTTGTGCTCGCTTTGATGGGAGTTGTGTTGTTGCCCTTCGGTCTCTGGGTGTTCATAAAGGTTGAGGCCTGGGCCAAGCGAGCGGGAAAGCTGAAGAGAACCGGATGAGCAAAATCAAAACGGCACTAAACCGGAAACCGGTGCTGGGAGCGCAGGCGTCCACGCCTGCCGGGATCGCAAAACGGTCATCCAAGGGTGGCAAACAGGCGAGGACGCCTGCGGTCCCAGCTTCAGCAATCAAAACATCGCCGGTCCGCTCGACTCGAACAGAGAATACAAATGAACTCAACAAGCGGACACGTGTCATCATTCGTAAACTGAAGAAGACATATCCGGATGCGAAGTGCTCGCTCAATCACTCAACGCCGTTTGAGTTATTGGTGGCGACGATCCTCTCTGCACAATGCACGGACGACCGAGTCAACATTGTGACAGCCG
>DATEXA010000236.1:0-5840 GCA_035257465.1 Pyrinomonadaceae bacterium
CCGCAAGTTCAGTGTTCACGTCGACGCCTAACCGTTCGACAACTCCGCTGACTTCGTATCCCATCACGCACGGCTTCGGAGGAGAATCGGGATACAGACCTTGACGTGACAGAATGTCGGCGAAGTTGAGTCCGGCTGCACGAACACGTACGACGACTTCTCCCGGGGCAGGCTGTGGATCCGGTCGCTCTTCAACCTTCAGCACATTGATGCGGCCCGTTCGTGTGGTTACAACCTGGCGCATAAGTTTATGGGCCCTCTTAACTAAAAAAGCTCTCGATACGAGACGGAACTAAGGATTCAAACTCTCACTTGAACTGTTGGAAGAAAGGCCTTTCACTAACATCATTAGAAACTTGTGGTAGGGAAGGGGGCAAAGCGACGAATAAGAGAAAAGTCCTTACTCGAACCTATCGTCGCCCCCGTCGGTTCTCTCACATTACTTCAATAGTTAACATCCCTTTTCCACTCTTGTCTAAAAACTCTGCGGGGGACGCTGCTTTCTAGTAGGGAAGCTATCTTTTACTCGTCGCTTTGCCCCCTTCCCGACCGCGAGATTCTAATGATGTTAGTGATATGTTGCTTTGCCAACTTCTCCAGTTGAGATCAAAAAAGAGCGCAGGTTGAGGACGCCTGCGCTCTTTGATCTAATGACTGCCTTCTCTCTTTTATGAGGCAGTCTTTGCAGCTGTATCCGTGCTCGCCGTCTTGTTTGGCTGCGGCGTAATTCTCAGATACGGCTTTGGTGCTTTCCAGCCAGCCGGAAACTTCTCTTTTGCTGCTTCATCAGATACAGACGGCACGATAATCACGTCTTCGCCATCTTTCCAATTCACCGGGGTCGCGACGCTGTATTTCGCGGTCAGTTGCAGCGAATCGATCACACGCAGAATCTCATCGAAGTTTCTACCAGTGCTAGCCGGATAGGTGATCGATAGTTTGATCTTCTTGTCTGGGCCGATCACAAAAACTGAACGCACAGTAAACACATCGCTGATCTCGGGGTGAATCATGTCGTAGAGTTCAGCAACCTTGTGATCTGGGTCAGCAATCACAGGAAAATTCAGAGCGGTGCCCTGGGTCTCTTTAATATCTTCTGCCCAGCGCTTGTGAGAGTCTGTGGCGTCAACGCTCAAACCAATAACCTTCACACCTCGCTTGTCAAACTCTGGCTTTGACTTTGCTACGTAACCGAGCTCAGTGGTGCATACGGGGGTAAAGTCCTTCGGATGTGAGAATAAAACCGCCCAACTGTCTCCGATCCATTCGTGAAAGCTTATCGGACCTTCTGTTGTGTCTGCTTTGAAATCTGGTGCGATATCACCTAATCGTAGGGCCATTGCTATCTCCTTTCCTTGACGGAAAACCAAACCCGATCAAACCGACCGGGATAAAGAGGGATTTTGATTCATTTGTAACAGGAAGCTACGACGCTTTTACAACGGCTGGGATGGGAAGTCAAACGCATGATTGCTGATTGCTGATTGCTGATTTGGAGTTTGGTCTTTGACTTAATCCTTCAATTCGCGTCGTTCGAAGTTCCAAAGGCCAAAAACCAAAGGCCTAAGACCAAATCAGCAATCAGAAATCAGCATTCAGCAATATCGTCATGCTATTCTTCGCCAAACTGAATTGAGGTAAACATGAAACTCGCACTTAATGGGGCAACAACTATGCGAGCCGATCTCGCAACCGATCTTCGGGTTGCTGAGATAGCCAGCTTCGACTACCTGGAAATCTGGGCTTCGAAACTTCGCGACTACTTAAAAGACAATTCCACGGCCGATCTTAAGAGTCTCTTCGCCCAGCATCATCTCCAACCGTTGAGCATTAACTCGATCGAGCACATCACCTTTCAGGACTCGGTCGCTTACGAATCAATCAAACAACAGTGTCGAGAGTTAAGTCAGATTGCTTCTGAAATCGGTTGCACATACGTTGTTGTGGTACCAGGTCGTATTCCGGCCGGAGGTGCCACCCCTTTTGAAGTAATGGAGGAATCAGTTCGAGTTCTAGACGAACTTTGTAACATCGCGAAAAAGTTTGACGTTTCACTCGCTTTTGAATTCCTGGGTCAGAGTGATTGTTCGGTTCAAACTCTGGATCTGGCCCACGAGATCGTTCGCATTGCCGATCGGAAAAATCTTGGATTAGTGATTGATAGTTTTCACTTCTACGCCGGCGGCTCGACGATTGAAATGATCGAAGCACTGGATCCCCGGCTACTTTTTGTTTTTCACATCAACGATGCCGAAGATCGCCCGCGAGAAGAATTGAACGACAGCCATCGTCTGCTACCTGGTCTGGGAATACTTCCACTGCGAGCGATCGTGGCCGCGCTTGGTCGCATAGGGTATGACAGCGTCGCAAGTGTAGAGATATTTCGACCTCAATACTGGGAGATGGATCCGGTCGAACTTGCGAAGCAAGCCTACACGGCCACGACCGAAGTGTTGTCAACGGCCCGACAGAACCTGGCAGCAAGAATTAACTGATCAACCCAAATGACAGGAATCAAAATTGGCATAATTGGGGCCGGTTACATTGCAGGCGTCCATGCGGGAATACTTGCGAACGACGAACGCGTTTCTTTAACTGCTGTCCATGACGTCTTGCCGGAGTGCGCCGACCGGATCGCGCGTTCAAGTAAGGCTGAAGTGGTGCCCACTCCAGAAGATGTCATCTCGTCTTGCGACGCGATATACATCACGACACCAAACACCAAACATGTCCCGCTCGCAATCGCAGCCGCGAGTGCGGGCAAACATGTCTTTTGTGAGAAACCGTTGGCTACGACTGTTGCTGATGCCCAGTCGGTTGTTGAAGCAGCCAACAAAAGCACGGGAGTTTTTCAAGTCGGGCACAACCGACGATTTGCTCCTGTCTACTCGACGCTGAAACAAATGCTGCGAGACACTCACCAGCCTCACTCGGCCCACATCAAGATGAATAGAGGCGAACTTCTCAAGCCAGTCTGGACAGGTGATCCTACAGTTACCGGCGGGTTCCTGTTTGAAACGACTATTCACATGGTCGATATGGTCCGCTTCCTGTTCGGTGAAGTAGAAAGCCTGCTCGCGATTGGATCCACTCACGAGTATCCCGAGGTCGATGATTTCTCTGTGTTGTTAAAATTCGTCAACGGAATGCATGCGACGATGGCTTCATCGGCTGATGCCAGTTGGTTATTTCCTTTCGAGCGCGTCGAAGTGTTTTGTCATCACGGTACGTTCGTCACCCGCGAGATGGAGACGCTTGTCTGTAGTAGTAACATCGCCGGGCACTTCACAGAACAATCGATGCAGCAGCTGTCGCGGGAGGAGAAGTGGGGATACCTCCAGGAAGATCGCGCCTTCATCGATGCGATTGTGAATAAGACACCGCCGCCTGTTACTGCATTTGATGGGCTGATGTCTGTGAAGTTGGTAGAAGCCGTTTACAATTCAGTGAAGAGCGGCGAGACGGTTAAGTTTTCTTGAGCCACGGATAAACGCAGATGAACGCGGATCGGCAGAAGAGAAACCTTTCAGCTTTGCCGTGGTATTGGTCTGATGTGTAGTTATCCGCGTTCATCTATGGCTAAAATTCCTCTTATGAAACGTTGCGACTGGGCCAGGACACCATTATCTATTACATACCATGACGAAGAGTGGGGTGTGCCGCTGCATGACGATACCGGCCTTTTTGAGTTTCTAATTCTCGAAGGCGCGCAGGCCGGATTAAGTTGGGAGACAATTCTTCGAAAGAGAGATAATTACCGCAAAGCGTTTGATCGCTTCAATCCAAATAAGATTGCGAAATACGATGAGAACAAGGTTCAGACGCTTATGCTCAATGAAGGAATCATCAGAAACCGTTTGAAGATTAATTCGACCATCAGTAATGCAATCGCCTTCCTCCAAGTGAAAAAAGAGTTTGGTAGCTTTGATAACTACGTTTGGCAATTCGTCGGCGGCGAGCCAATCAAGCGAAAACGTGGACAGCCCGTCACTCCCACCACCGCTATCTCGGATGCACTCAGTAAAGATCTTGCGAAACGAGGTTTTAGATTTGTTGGGTCAACTATCTGCTATTCGTTCATGCAGGCTGTCGGCATGGTGAACGATCACAATCCTACCTGTTTTCGCTATAACCAGATTGAGTAAATGTCCGAAATGCTTCAGCTTGTCAGAGAGACTCTTGCTCTTTGCCACTGAATCGAATTTGTCTAATTTTTCTCTATGCAATCTCTGTGTTCTCTGTGCCTCAGTAGTGAAGAACGCGAATTTACTCAACCATGGAAGCACAGAAAACACAGAGATTGCTCAGCGCAGCAGAGCCGCAAGAATTCTTTGCCCGCGGAGCGGGCTAAAGCATATAGCCCAGGGTGGAGCGAGGCTCTGCGAGCGGAACCCTGGGTAGAGCGGTTAAAGAGTTTAAGCCCGCGCAGCGGGCGACAGACATTACCCTAGCTGCTCTAGCCCGCTTCGCGGGCTAACACATCATTCGCTGAATGGTCCCAGGGTTCCGCTCGCAGAGCCTCGCTCCGCCCTGGGCTATATGCTTTAGCCCGCTCCGCGGGCAAAGAACCAGACTGCGCGCAAACCAAGAAATCTTGCCAAGAAAACAAAAAGTTGATCGTTTGCTACACAGAGAAGAACCTCCTGCGGACCGATCGACTACACGGAACTTGCCAGCTGAATTTTGCCAGAGGCTCAAAGCATATCGGACAACTCTGACAAACTGATTGACGCCTCAACCAGATTAAGAATATCGTCCGGCCAATGGTTCCCCTGGAAACTTTGACTTTGAGGAGTTGCGCATGAGCCGACACCTGTCGCTAGTCGCCTGTTTGCTGATCCTTGCAGCACTATCTGGTTGCCAAGAACATACGGCAGGCCTGCAGCGCAGCATAGCGCGAGCCGATGAGACTTCTGCGCTCGCGATGTTGCACGCGATCGCCACCGCCGAACAAACCTACACCATCAGTAACTCAGGAGAGTTCGGAACCCTCAAGCAGTTGGCGGACGGGGGCTTACTCCCTGCTCATTACGCCGGTGATAAACCGCTCAAAGACTACATCATTACCTTGGACGTCACGCCGACAGCTTACAAGTGCAATGCCGACCCTGACAGCAGTCGCCAACTCGTAGGTCGACACCTCTACATCGACTCGACCTCTAATCTGATTCACGTGAACGAAACGCAACCAGCATCAGCATCGGACAAAGCAATGGAATAGGAGAGAAAGGTGATTGCTGATTGCTGATTGCTGATTTGATTTAGGTTTAGTTTTCAGGACTAATTAGATTAACAAATCAGCAATCTGCAATCAGAAATCAGCAATCTTTTCGGGGGCTAGCAATGCAAAAAATCAATCTTCAACAAAAGCTTTCTTTTATTAATGATTACTGGAATCCTAGAATTGCCGGCGAGTTGAATGGCCAGTACGTTAAACTCGTAAAGTTCCAGGGACCGTTTACCTGGCATCATCACGATAACGAAGACGAACTATTCATGGTCGTGCACGGCCGATTCCGAATGGATTATCGCGAAGAAAACAATACCGATCAGCAGACATGGATTGAGGAAGGTGAAATGATCATCGTGCCCCGCGGTGTTGACCACCGGCCAGTCGCAGAAGAAGAGTGTCATGTCCTGTTGTTCGAGCCGGTATCCACACTGAACACTGGCGAGAAGGACAACGAATTCACCAGAAAAACCCTCGACACCATTTAGAATTGTCCTTTGCAACCAACCGCTGAATTAAGCCTGGAGGCCTTTAATGTACGTTGCTCAAATAAAACTTTCTCTTCCGATCGTCGCCGTTCTGCTTCTGGCTACTGTGGCTCAAGCTCAGA
>DATEXA010000237.1:0-14721 GCA_035257465.1 Pyrinomonadaceae bacterium
CCCTAACAGTCGGGCTACTGCCCCGTCCGCACGTAGGCGGTTCGCTAACCACGAAAAATTCCAAACTCGACAATGTCACGATTTCACAGGTAAAATCTCCGGCTTCGCCAATGGCTGATACTGTAAACAATATGTCCGCAACGACTGCTGAAGACCACCGTCTCAATGCGAGGATCTTTAGGGTCATGACCGTTGTGACTGGACTGGCGGTGATGATTTCAGCTTTCATTGGCCCGTGGCGCGTAACTGTTGGATTGTTGATTGGCGGAGTGTTGGCCCTGTTCAGTCATCGCTGGCTTAGGAACTCCTCTGCAGCGGCTATCAATCTAGCAATCGGCGGTGGCGTCCAACAGATTCGACTAATGCAATTCATTCTCAGGTACCTGGTTGTAGGAGCGGCTGTATACGCTGCATACGAAGCGGGCATTGCGTCGTTGGCTGCCATGCTGCTTGGTCTAAGTAGTTTTGTTATCGCCATATTTGCAGAGGCTTTAAGAGAGTTCTATTTCGCAATCATCCAGCGAGAGGAAATCAGTTGATGTTTTGGTTACAGGAAGCTGCCCACGAAGCAGCAGAACATGCTGAAGAGGCTGAGCACCACTCACCTATCGTTGTGCAACTGGTGAATAGTTGGTTTGGCGAAGCCGCACTTCGGTTTGAACTGCAATACACCAAACCGAAATGGGATTGGTTCCTCGCTAAATTCGGCAGCAACGCTGAGTCGGCATTTGGACCGTATACCGCGGAGAATGCCATACCGTGGTACACGGTGATGTTTTTCATCGCATGCATCCTGAGCGTAGTGATAATTTGGATTTTTAAAGGCAAGCAGTCTTACGACGAACCCGGTCATGGCCAACAAACGCTCGAAGTGAGTGTCCTGGCCGTTCGCGGGATGCTCGAAGACATCATCGGTCATCACGGCCTGAAATATTTTCCGGTTGTGATGACCTTCGCTGTGCTGATCCTGGTTTCGAATTTGATGGGACTGTTTCCTTTATTCATGAGTCCAACGTCGGCAACCAGCGTGACGTTTGCTCTCGGACTTGGTTCATTTCTTTATTACAACTACATCGGTATCAGCGAGAACGGAATTGTTACTCACTTGAAGCACCTCGCAGGCCCAATTTGGTGGATCGCGCCGTTGATCTTTCCGATCGAACTCATCAGTAATCTGATTCGACCGTTCTCGTTAGGTATACGACTTTTCGGCAATCTCTTTGCGGACGAGAAGGTGCTGGAGACACTCGCGGGTTTAGCACCACCCGCAACATGGTTTGCGCCGATTCTCCTGATGCCGTTGAGTGTTTTCGTCGCGTTAATCCAAACATTCGTTTTCATTTTGCTATCCCAGCTATATCTCAGTGAAGTGTCGCATGCGCCGCATGAGCATGGTCACGGTGAACACGCTGATGATGAAGAAGAGTTCGAAATGATAGCTCCGGTCTTAACTTAATGGCTTTATACAGCGCGAAGTGAGCGATCCGGTTAGACGCTGACACGTTGCTTCGCAAATTGAAACATTTGCGCTAACGCCAGCTGCGGATTAAAAGGCAACTTCATAGTTTTTGGGTCGTGTCTGACTCGCTGGAGCGCCGTTGTAAGAGGGGCGGTGGATACCGGTTTCAGGCGAAATAATAGACGCCTTACCTTGCAGCTTTGAAAGCTTACGAGCGCAATAACTCCCAACAGTTAGTTGGGAAGGAGATGAGAATGAGCAAATTTAGAATGTTGATGTTTGCGGTCATCGGAGTTTTGTTCAGCGGTATGACCGTGTTCGCGCAGGGCGCAGCTGAAGCGGGCGACAATGCGAGTTCAGTGAGCAAGTATCGCGCGCTGGCAGCCGGCGTCGGATTCGCTATCGCAGTGTTTGGTGGTGCCATTGGTCAGTCGCGCATCGGTGCGTCGGCGTGCGAAGGCGCTGCACGAAATCCTGGTGCGGCCGGCCGTATTCAGACAATGATGATTCTTGGTCTGGCGCTGATCGAGTCGTTGGTGTTGTTCGCTCTGCTGGTGATCTTCGCTGTTGTAAAACCCAGCTAAGAGCTTATACAACGTGACGAAAATGCGAGCGAGATTGTATTCGCTCGCATTTTTTTTGTTTTGGATACAGACAGACTAACCACGAAGTCACAAAGACACTAAGACACAAAAGAATTTCCATTCACGGTTCTGTTTTTGTGCCTTCGTCACTTCGTGGTGAAAACGTCTTCACAAATCAAGCCGCTACGAAAGGCTTTTTGCCCGCCTTCAGCCTGTGTGTTAGTCTGGCCGCACTCCCAAACGAAACTCATGAGGCGCAACTACAGATGAAAAAATGTCCCAAGTGCGGAGTTGAATATCCTGACACAACAACTCTTTGCCCGGCGGATGGAGTTGCGCTTGAGACGAATGAAGACGCTCTTCTTGGCCAAACGCTCGCAGGAAAATACCGAATTGATGCTCGCCTTAGCAGCGGCGGAATGGGAACTGTCTATCGCGGAACTCACGTGTTGATGGACAAGACCGTCGCGATTAAGGTACTGCGGCCGTCACTTGCTGCGGACGAAAAGATCGTGGCGCGTTTTTCCCGAGAAGCACGTGCCGCCTCCCGAATCTCACATCCAAATGCGCTCAGTGTTACTGACTTTGGTGAGGACGAAAATGGGATTGTCTTTCTTGTCATGGAGTACCTCGACGGGAAGACTCTCAAGCAAGTCATTCGCGACGAAGGTCCTTTGTCGCTCGCTCGTACTGTCGAAATCATGCGACAGGTTGGCGATGCGCTGCACGCTGCGCACTCACAAAACGTCGTTCACCGTGATCTAAAGAGCGACAACATAATGTTGCTGAGCACCGCCATTGGTGACCATGCGAAAGTTCTTGATTTTGGGATCGCAAAGATTAACGAGCCAGAAGGTGAATTCGACAATAGCTTGACGGCCCCAAACCTGGTGATCGGGACTCCGCAGTACATGTCGCCGGAACAATGTTCGCAGGACAAACCAATTGACGCACGATCCGACATCTATTCATTTGGCGTCATTCTGTATGAAATGTTGGTTGGCCATATTCCATTCACCGGCGATTCCCCAACAATCATAATGATGAAACACCTTCAGGATCCGGTGCCCTCGGTCCTTGAAGAACGAAGAGATGTCCCGCCAGCAGTGGGCCGAGTAGTTGCACGGGCCATGGCTAAGCTTCCGGAAAATCGGTATCAGACCATCCATGAGCTGTTGGAAGATCTAACTATCGCTGCCGGCATGAGCGTACTCAAACTGGACGCATCGGTTGCAACGGCGCCAGGCCCGCCAGATGAAGCGGATGAGATCACGGTTGTGAGGCCGCGCGTTCAGTCACCTCCTCCTACAACTCGACGAGCGCCGGTGACGGTGCCAATTGGACAGCCAGCACCAGTGTCTTCTAAGTCTGGATTTAACCCGATAAAGATTTTGATTCCATCGGCTGCTGCTTTGTTAATAGTGTTTGCTGTGATTTACGCCTTCACGCGTGAGTCAGGAACACCAACAAACATCAATTCCAATCAACAGCCGTCCCTTGTTGCAGATCCAAATAGTCAGCCAGTGCAACCAGGTCAGTCACCAACAGGCAAAGGCGAAGCAGGGATTCCGTCAGGCGGTGCGATATCACCAATAGCCAATGTGAACTCAAATGTGAATGCCAACGCAAACGCTGCAGTCTCAACCTTGCCGATTGAGGAACTGAGTCCCCCGCCTCCGGCCACGAACGCCAACGTGAACGCCAACAGCAACAGCAATCGAAAGGCACCTCCGTTACCGGAGCCAACCAAGACTTCAACTCCGGAGAATGTGCCGGCACCTCCACCGCCAGGATCAAAGAGTCCAGAAGTTAAGCCTTCGCCATCGCCCGCCGCTTCACCCGAACCTTCTTAAGCTAACGAACCCAATAGCAGGCGTCGGAACTTTTCATCGTTATCAATCTGTATTTCGATTTCGAGCGAATAGCATGGCAGTGAGAACTGGAGTGCGTGAAGCTTGACCGCGTCTTTGGCCGTGGTGATAAGACTTTGGGCGCCAGCCTGTTTAGCCGAGTAAGCCAAAGCATCAACATCTGACTGCGTGTAACTGAAGTGATCCGGAAAAGACTTTCGAAAGATCGGTGAGTGGCTGTTCAGTGTTAGGTGTGTGAAAAACGACTGAGGATTACCTATGCCACAAAACGCCGCGACAGGATCGCTCGGTGCTTTAGGACTTTCCGGGTTCAGAGGTGTGATCCGCAGGTTCACCATCCGCGAAAGAAAGATTGGTCGATCACCGGATAGTTTAGCTAGCTCTCGCCGGACTGGTTCAACCGTGTCAACTTGATCGCACCTTGTCATTACAAAACAACTGGCACGCTTTAGTCCGGTAAGGCCCTCGCGCAAACGACCAAAAGGAAGCAGATGACCACCGCCCCAGGGATTGGTTGCGTCGATGGACACGATATCGAGATCTCGCGCCAGTTGAAGATGCTGGAAGCCATCGTCCAGTACAAAACAGTCTGAGGCAAGATGATTTATTGCACCTTGCGCTGCGGCGAACCTATTCGAATCACTGACGACGGCGGCAACTCCAACAAGATTGCTTGCCAAAAGATAGGGCTCGTCTCCGGCTTCAGCAGGATTCGAAAAGACCGTAAGTCCGTCTGATACTAAAACGCGCTCATTAGGATTTTTTCGACCGTAGCCGCGTGTAAGAATACAAACCCTCCTGCCTTCTGCAGCCAAGGTTCTGGCGGCGAATTCGACGAGCGGGGTTTTTCCAGTTCCGCCCGTCGTGATGTTGCCGATGCTGATCACGGGTCGGGCAAGTTTTGAACTTCGAAAAGTGCCGCGTTGATATAAAGAAGAACGCGCGCGAGTGACAGCACCATAAAGGGTGCTCAGAGGTGGCAAAATCAGTGACTTCATGCTTGAAATTTTGTGGCGAGCCGAACTTCCTTTTGCGCGTAAGCTTCACTCGACCGAGCAAACAGAGGTTTGATGATTTCAACTATTCGATCAGCTGCGCCCTGGTTGTTTTCCACAATCTTCATAGCTTCGTTTCCCAGCCTCATACGCAGTTCATGATCAGTCAACAACAATTTGAATTCACGCTCGAGACAGCCAGGAGCTCTTGCGGTGTCTACTGGCGGAAGCTGAACGATTGCGTCAGCTTCATTCAGTAGTTGGACAATCGCCTGGAAATTGTGTGTGTGATAACCAGTGACAACGCAAGCGCCTTTCGAGGCAGGCTCAAGAACATTGTGCCCTCCTCGATCGACAATGCTGCCGCCAACGAAGACGACCGTGGCTAAAGTGTAAACGGAGGGTAACTCTCCGATAGTGTCGAGCAAGATGACGTCGGCATTTGAATCCGCAGCTTGTTCAGGACTTGTGCGACGGACCCAACGAAGGCCTGAATCATCCAACAACTTGGCGACTTCATTAAATCTTTCAGGGCGTCGTGGCGCTATCATCAAACGCACCTTTTGGTCCTGGCGGAGTTGCTGAAATGCATCAATGACGATCTTTTCTTCGGGTGAGTGGGTACTTGCCGCAAGAATAAGTGCGACATCCCGTGATATCCCAAAGCGCTGTTGCAGTTCTTTCGTTCCTTCTGCACTTGTCGCAACGGTCCCGACATCAAACTTTAAATTGCCTGCAGTAAATAGTTTCGTTCGGACTACGCCCAGAGACTCAATCCTTTCGGCATCAGATTCTGACTGCATGACTGCCATGTTTAAGTGCGACAGAATCTTTCTTAGGAAAAAGCGAACCAGACGATAACGCCGATACGATTGGCGGGAGATTCGGCCGTTAACCAGTGCTATCGGAATAGATTTGGAGTTGCACTCACGAAGGAAGTTTGGCCACAACTCGGTTTCCATTATTAACACAACGTCAGGATTCACCGCGTTCAATGCGCGTCGTACTGTCCATCTCCAGTCGAACGGAAAGTAGAAGATACTGTCGACGTCGCCTGCGAAGACCTGGCGCGCGAGTTTCTGCCCGGTAGCTGTGATCGTGGATACAACTAACGCGTGATGAGGAAATACTGTACGTAGTCTCTTAACGAGAGGGCGCGCCGCCTGAGTCTCGCCCACCGAAACGCAATGTAACCAGATCACGGGACGAGAAGACGCGTGAATGCCTTTAAGCGACCCGAGCCGTTGACCCAAACCGTCAACATATTTTCCGTGTGCGATAGCCTGATAGATGAAGTGAGGTATTAGAACGAGAAGACCGAGCGTAAGAAGAAGACTGTAGGCCAGGTACATATGTTTATGAGACCTCGGGTCGGAAACCTGGGATCTCAATTATTCCTACTTGGCGCGCTCGATATATCGACCTTCCGTGGGATCTACTCGAATCTTGTCGCCTTCATTGATGAATGGAGGGACTGTGATTGTCACGCCGTTCTCGAGAGTCGCCGGCTTGTTTACGTTAGAGACAGTTGCCCCTTTCAACGGCGGTTCAGTTTGTGTTACCACGAGTTCCATTGATGGAGGGAGGTCAATACCGATCGGAGCGCCTTCGTAAAACTCAGCCTGTAGCTTCAAACCTGGGCTCAGCCACTGTGCCGCGTCGCCAAGGTCGTCTTCACTCAGAGCTGTTTGCTCGTAGTTCTCAGTGTTCATGAAATGATGATGGGAACCATCGGAGTAGAGATATTCCATCTCGTGCTGTTCAAGTGACGCCTTATCGACCGTGTCTGCTGAACGAAAACGGTGTTCAAAAGAAGAGCCTGTCCTAATATTGCGAAGCTTGGTTTGCACCATCGCTCTAAGGTTCCCAGGGGTATGGTGTCGGAACTCCACAACCTTGCAAGGCTGACCTTCGAAAACGATAACCATACCGCGTCTAATCTGAGTTGCAGGAATAGCCATAAAAA
Source organism: Pyrinomonadaceae bacterium (assembly GCA_035257465.1). Classification (GTDB taxonomy): domain Bacteria; phylum Acidobacteriota; class Blastocatellia; order Pyrinomonadales; family Pyrinomonadaceae; genus PSRF01. The sequence goes on from DATEXA010000237.1 coordinate 6,876, forward strand.
CTGAAGTCTCCGTCTTAAAAGAGTATCGAACCGGGTAGTGCAGTTCACTGCCGAGCCAATCGGGCTCCGAACAAGCCGCGTAGTCTAACTAGGCGTCTTCGCCTTTGTCCAGCGAGGCATGTTTGTAAGGCGCTAATCTGTGGCGCCGTAAGGAGGAGATGATCCGCAGATTATACAGATTACGCAGATGGTAAGAACCGGAGTGAATTTGCCCAAACAGATTGACCTGCAACAGCTAATCGGCGTAATCCGTCGATGAAAGTTTTCTGGACAAACGAAAAGGCGGTCAACTCCGAAACAGGTTCCGGAATGACCGCCCTTTTTTGAGGAGCCCACCTACCTCACTTCTACTAACGCCGAGAAGTAGGTTTGGTTCCAGTATTTGCTAGGCCGCACGTGCACGAGGCACTCGACGCTGCCGCGCAAGTTGTTCAAGCCATTTTTGCGCTTGTCCGTAGTGCGGAAACCTTCGTTCATCAAGTCGAAATGCGCTGGTGTGATAGTAGCGTCGCCCGTTAATCAGGCGCGCAGGATGTTTGATGTGCAGCATCTCGTGGTAGAGGATGTATTCCACAAACCACTCGGGCACTTCTTCAGAGTCAAGCGTCTTACTGATTGTAATGCTGTCGTAAACGTGATCATGATGACCCAGGATGCTGCGAGTCCGACGCTGCGACCATGTCATCGTGGGTTTGTTAATCCGCCCCCCAAAATACTTCCGGTTCAGCTTAGTGAACATTCGATCGAGATCGTAAACCTCACCTTGTGCCGACGAGATTTGCTTTCGCCCGCGCCCACGTCGCGCCAAGTCGGAAGATCTCATAACAGACGACGTTAGTGAGTAATCCCTGTAAACTCTGTCATGAATTACCGGAACTCGTTTCCCCAGAAGTCTTGAGACCAAAATCCAGGCAAGTGCCCGCAAGACATCCGGTGGAGCATCTTTGCAAATATCCGACAAGCGAACATACACCCGTCCTGAACGCAGCCGAATCGTATGGCGCAGTCCCGCGTAGGGATAGAACCTCACGTCGATGGGAGGGACTCCTCGATTGCCTCCCAAGTGGCGGAATGCGTCAGCAAAGATTTTTCCGGCTTCGCTCATTTGATTACCTGCGCATCACGTTGAGAGACAAGTCTGGCTTGCCGGGAATAAAGAGACAAGCTGTTCAGACCGAGTGAATGCTGGGGGGATACCAGATTGATTGAGTCCAGCGAGACCAATCTTAAATATGGTTCCGCGAGTGCGTCAATTGAACCGGGAAGGACATAATTTGCGATTTTGCCAACAAAAACCGCATATTGGATGAGAAGCGAAAGTCGTAGAGCCCGACTTTCGAACGAAGCATAGGATTATCAACAGTTTAGCGAAATCAGGAATTTTTCCAAGACACCATACTGAGACCCAAACCGTGGATTTTCGGCCTAGGGAGGCTAATTCGAGGCCTTATTTGCAGGGGTTTGATTAAATCCTTATACTGCCAATGGTTGCGGCTCAGCGCCGTTTTCAGGCTGAAAAGACCGCCACCGCAGGCTCAACAGCATTATTCGAACACCATGCCCCGTCGTAACTCAAATCTCCAGGCTACAGACCAGCGACCCATCGATTCTCGGAATGAGATACTGCTGGCGGCTTTAATAAAGGAGCATCTGGTCACAGGTGAAGCCGTGGGTTCTCGGGTTTTGTCCGACAGATTTGCCCATGGTTACGGCTGGAGTCCGGCAACAATTCGCAATGTGATGGGTGAACTGGAAGAGTCTGGGCTCGTTGAACAGCCGCACACATCGGCCGGCCGAATTCCTACTGACAAGGGATACCGTTACTACGTAGATAACATCCTCGGGGAAGCGAGACTATCCCGCAGCGACCTCAAAGAAATTGATGAGCTGTTCGCCATTGACGACATTGATGCAGCTGCCTCACCGGATCGCTTGATGGAAACGGCGTCGCACGTTCTCTCAGCGTTTTCCCAAAATGTCGGAATAGTCATCTCACCGTCGCTCGCAGAAAATCGCTTGAAGCACATAGAGTTTGTTCAGCTGCCTGACAAGCGAATTCTGGTCGTCTTGATTTCCACGTCCAGCATCATTCACAACAAGGTCATCCGAACCGCTGACGACGATGATTTCACTCAGGATGAACTCGATCGGACTGCCCGTTACCTGAATGCTGAATTCGGTGGTAAGAGTTTGTCAATCATCCGCTCTGAGATAGTTGCTCTCATGAAGGAAGAGAAGGCGCTCTACGATCGTTTGCTCCGTACCGCTGTTTTGCTTTGCGAGCGTAGTCTCGAAGGTGAGGACAATGGTGGAGGTGATATTTATGTAGATGGCGCGTCGAACATCCTTACCAAGCCTGACTTCGTTGACTTCGAACGTATGCGCGAACTCTTTCGCACTTTCGAAGAGAAGTCTCGGCTAATCAAGATTCTCAATGAGTGTGTTTCTCACGACAGTTCTTACACTGGTGATGTCCACGTCGTCATTGGTCGCGAGCACCCAGCCAGTTCGATGCAGAACTGTGCATTGATAACTGCACCATACCATGTCGGATCCAACGAAAGAGTTGGTACGCTCAGCGTAGTTGGCCCGATGAGAATTGAATATGCCCGCATAATGGCTATGGTAAACTACATGGCGCGGTTGATTGAGCATCGCTTGAGCGGAGCTCCCGCGTCGTAATCCATTGAAACACAAGATCCTTCCCGATGGCACCTGACAGTAACGATAAGCGATCACACCGTATCCCCATCAGGTTTATGGACGCTGAAAACGAAGCCGACCCTACAATAGATTCAAATCCTGACCGCATGGAAATCGAAGATCCCGAAAGCGAAACGGACTCGTTTGATGAGGTCGAGGACCGAAGTGAAGAAATGGCCGCAGCAGCTGATAACTCTTCGCTAGGAGTTGAAGGGGGGCCAGTGACAGCAGAGCTTGTTGCGACAAGATCTGAGTTGAAACGAGTTCAGGAAGAAAACAGAGAACTGAAGGATCGTCTCGCGCGTCGTCAGGCAGACTTTGAAAATTATCGTAAACGCGTCGATCGCGAACGCACAGAGACGTATAACCGCGTCGTGGCAGATGTTGCTTCAAAAGTCCTGGGAGTGCTGGATAATCTCAAACGAGCGCTCGAGACCGAATCTTCAGTTGAAGCAAGTGAATCGGACGAGTTTCGTCATTTCTTGAGCGGGGTCGATTTGATCTATAAACAATTGAGCGGCGTGCTCGAAGCGTTGGGAGTCAAACCAATTATTTCAGTGGGCGAGCAGTTCAATCCGCATATTCACGAAGCCGTGGTAACCGAAGTGACTGACGAAGTTGAACCTGACACCGTTGTTCAGGAAATCCGTACTGGTTATAGATTAGGGGACAGGCTGATTCGACCTGCTCTCGTTAAAGTAGCGACTCGCGGTTAACTATTCAACCTTAAGCTCCGAAGATAGATGGGAAAGACTATTGGCATAGACTTGGGAACGACGAACTGTTGCGTCTCAGTCCTTGAAGGCGGCGCAGTTCAGATCGTACCTAACAAGGAAGGTGGCCGAACCACGCCTAGTGTCGTGGGATTTACCGACAAGGGCGAACGTTTGGTCGGCCAAATTGCAAAGCGTCAGGCTGTTACAAACGCATCGAACACGGTTTACGCAGTGAAGCGTTTAATCGGGCGTAAGCATAAGTCTCCGGAAGTAACACGAATGTCAGAGACGGCGCCATTTGAAATTGTTGACTCACCCAATGGGGATGCGCGTGTAAGAGTGCAGAATCGCAGCTACAGCCCGCCCGAATTATCAGGAATTGTTTTGCAGCGCTTGAAGGCAGCGGCTGAAGATTTTCTGGGCGAGTCAGTAACTGATGCGATAATCACCGTCCCTGCCTATTTCGATGACACCCAGCGCCAGGCGACCAAAGACGCTGGACAAATCGCAGGTCTCCGGGTTGAAAGAATCATCAACGAACCGACGGCGGCAGCGTTAGCTTACGGTTTTGGCAAGTCAGAAGTTGAACGTATCGCTGTTTATGATCTCGGAGGAGGAACCTTCGATATCTCGATTCTTGAGATGAACCAGGGAGTATTTGAAGTTCTTTCAACCTCCGGCAACACGTTTCTGGGTGGTGAAGATTTTGATGAACGGATCATGAACTGGATGGCGGATCAGTTCCTGACTGATACAGGGATCGACCTTCGACAAGATCGACTGGCTCTCCAACGGCTCAAGGAAGTTGCCGAACGCGCAAAGTGTGAGCTGTCATCAACGATTGAGACGAATATCAATCTTCCATTTATCGCGGCTGATGCCTCAGGTCCAAAACACTTTAATAAGACGTTGACCAGAGATCAATTTGAGGCTCTCGTAGGAGACCTGGTCGAGCAAACTGTTGAACCCTGCAACACTGCTTTGAAGGATGCAAAGCTTCAACGCGGAGATATCGATAAAGTGATTCTTGTTGGTGGCCAGACTCGTTCGCCGATCGTCGAGAGAACTGTCGAGAAGATTTTTGGTAAGAAGGCCTCGGCGGAAATCAATCCCGACGAAGTGGTCGCGATGGGTGCGGCAATTCAGGGCGGCGTACTTAGTGGCGATGTAAAAGACATCGTCTTATTAGATGTTCTTCCGCTGAGTCTGGGCTTGGAAACGCGTGGCGGCTTGTTTACTAAAATCATTGAACGCAACTCGACGATACCTTTACGCAACAGTTTGACCTTTACCACAGTGGTCGACAATCAGTCGGCGGTTGAGATTCATGTATTGCAAGGCGAACGTGAAGTTGCCCAGGGCAATCGGTCGTTGGGAAAATTTGAACTGGTTGGTATTCCCCCGAGTCCGCGCGGCGTTCCCCAAATCGACGTTTCTTTTGAAGTGGACGCGAACGGGATTGTCTCTGTGTCGGCCCAGGACAAAGCGACCGGACGCGAACAACAAATGCGAATCACGCCGACTTCGGGGCTGACTCCCGATGAGATCGATCGACTGATTAGAGAAGCGGACGATTTTGCCGATACCGATCGCGGCGCGAAAGAAACGGTGATGTTGCGGAACAAGTTGGACTCACTTCTGAGAAACACGCAGAAGTCGTTCGCAAAGTTTGGCGGGCTCCTAACACAGAATGATCAGGACCTTGCAGAGCGGAATTTTGCTCAAGCTGAGGCGACGCTGCGAGGTGACAGTATTGATGAAATCAAAAAGGCCCTGGGTAGTTTGGACCGCACAGCCTCGCAACTTACATCTGCGATGATGAATCCAGTGCCAGATGCCGCTCCAACAGAATCAGAGTAGTTCTTCAAGCAATCTAACTTTCAGAATATGGTTTAGTGAGGTTATTTAGTACTGAATGAGTAAACGAGACTATTACGAAGTATTGGGTGTCACAAGGTCGGCTACCGATCAAGAGATCAAAAGTGCGTATCGCCGCTTGGCGGTAAAGTATCACCCCGACAAAAATCCGAATGACGCAAGTGCCGAGGAGAAATTCAAGGAAGCTGCAGAGGCTTACAGTGTGCTGCAGGATGGGGAACAGCGCCGACGCTACGATCGATTCGGTCACGCTGGAGTCTCCAGCGGTGCAGGCGCCGGAAGTTGGGGCGCACCTGGTTTTGGCGGCATCGAAGACATCCTTGGGGATCTCTTCGGATTTGGAGATGTGTTTGGCGGGACTCGGACCGGTTCCAGACGATCGACCGCACAACGTGGCGCGGATCTTCGTTACGACCTGGAAATTACTCTCGAAGAAGCAGCCGACGGAATGACCGCCCAACTTCGCATTCCTCGTCTCGAAGGTTGTGAGACGTGCAAAGGTTCAGGCGCAGCAAGTGGAACGCAGCCGGAAACTTGTCAGACTTGTGCAGGTACGGGCCAGGTCCGATATCAACAAGGCTTCTTCTCAGTTGCCAGAACGTGTGGTGCATGTCGTGGTGCAGGTCGTGTAATCAAAACTCCGTGCAAGGACTGCAACGGTGCCGGACGTGTTGAGCGCGAAAAGCAAATGGAAGTGAAGATACCGGCCGGTGTCGAGACTGGTTCTCGTTTGCGAGTGCAGGGAGAAGGTGAAGCTGGGACTCAGGGCGGACCTTCCGGAGATCTCTACGTGGTTATCCACGTTGCCGAACACGAGCAGTTTGAGCGACAAGGTAGCAATCTTTATGAGGCGGTGCCGATTACTTTTGCGCAGGCAGCTCTGGGTGCTGACATCATGGTCAAGACACTGGACGGAGAAGAGAAGTTGAAAGTTCCGATGGGCACACAAACCGGCACGGTGTTTCGGCTCAAGGGGAAGGGCATGCCGCAATTGGGCGGCCGCGGCAAGGGCGACTTATTTGTTTCCGTGAGTTTGATCACTCCAACATCTTTGACCCGCGAACAGCGCCGACTACTTGAACAGCTCGCCGAAGTTGAAAACAAGGATCTCGAAGACAAGGGCCTGGTCGACAAGGTCCGGGATATATTTGGATAAGAGGATTTATCGGACACATTTGAAAGTGAGGTATCGGATGACTTTCAGCCCCCGACGATTCAGTTGCCTCGTATTGCTTCTATCATCCATCGCGACCGCATCTTTGACAGTGCGTGCTCAAGACACCATGGACGCGTGGAAAGACTTCGATTTCGCGAAAACCCTGATCAAGCCTGCACAGATTCAAGCACTCGAAATAGAAGACCTCAAACTCCTCCGAGGCGTTGTTTTTGGACGACATGGTCGAACTTTTAAAGACGCTGACATAAAGACTTACCTTGAGGCCCAATCCTGGTTCAAGCCAAATCCAGATTTCAATAACCGTATGCTCAACAACACTGAGCGACGTAATCTTGATCTGATTCGACTAGCGGAAGCGAGCAAGCATCCAACGATTCAACCCGGCGACATGCGTTACTGGGTTGATCGCCCGATCACTCCTAAGAAGCTGGGCAAGCATAGCGGCGCCGAATGGAAGGTCTTAATTGCTGAAGTTGAGGCAATACATGGGAAAACGTTCGACGATGATCCCTGGTTGCAGAAGTATTTTGAAGAGCGTTACTGGTATTCCAAAAGTTCTAAGTATCTCCCGAAGGAACTGACCGCAAACGAACGGAAGAACCTTGAGATACTTAACGGGGCCCAGAAGCGACAGCGCAACGTTGCTCTCTTACCTGGTGACATGGAGCTCTTTGAGAACAGGACAATTTCCGAGTCGATGTTGCAGGGTTTGAGTCTTCATGAGTTGAGACTTCTCCGCAACGAAGTGTATGCGCGTCACGGTCGAATGTTTCATGCAGAATGGTTACAGCAGTATTTCGACACGCAGCCCTGGTACATAGCAGATGAAAACTTCAAGGATGAAGAACTCTCCGGAAGCGACAAGGTCAACGTTGAAACAATCGTCAGTTACGAAAACAAGATTCATCAGGGATTAAGCACTACTCCAATTAGTCGCGCACTGTTAGACGGGCTATTTTTGGAAGATGCCGTGCAAATGCGCCAGGAGATTTATGCGCGACACGGAAAAGTGTTCAAGGAACCGTGGCTGCAGAAATACTTTTCCAGTTTTGACTGGTACAAAGCCGATCCAAACTTCACCGATGCAGCTCTAACCGAAGTGGAACAGAAGAACATCGCAACGATTGCGGCATATGAAAAACGTGCCGTGACTGCGATGAGCACGATAGAGGGTTGATAAACCCAACTTCAGGTCTCGCGTGACGAGACCCAAACCCAAAAAGAATTTCAGATCTCAGATCTCAGATCGCAGATTTCAGATTGGAAATCCGAAATTCGAATTCCCAAATCCCAAATTCAAAGTCTGTATCTCACGCCTGCACGCTTCGCCGCTTCTTCTTCAAGATCCATGTTCTGAAGCCGTAGAGTCACG
>DATEXA010000238.1:0-9658 GCA_035257465.1 Pyrinomonadaceae bacterium
GTTGGTGGGATTCTCGGACGGTTCGCCATGCGTTCTCGTAGGTAGCATCTGAACGCAACCACCAACTGCCGTTGGTGGGATTCTCGGACGGTTCGCCGTACGCCCTCGTAAGTAGGATCTGAACGGATCCACCAACTGCCTTTGGTGGGATTGGTGACGACGTAATGAGTTCATTGACGCTCATAATGTCACGGCTGAGTCCTCTTAACTTGAGCGAGCGCCTTGGCTTGAGTTTTCTCAGTTTCCGGTTGTGCGGGTTGCGCGGAATCACGAGCCGGTGACTCTGATGGCAGGTGCAGCGTGCGCATGAAGGCGACGACTGCGGCAACCTCCGCCGGGCTCAGGTTCTTTCCGTAAGCCGGCATGTTGCCGCTGCCCTGGATTACCTGGCGCACGAGTTGATCAGACGTGAAACGGGCGGCAACACTATCGAGCGCCGGACCACGCAAGCCGCCGGCGCCGCCGATGCTGTGACAGTTGATACATTGCTTACTATGAAAGACCAGTGCCCCCTGACGTTCGAGGGGAGAGCGCTGCTCAAGAAAGTTGTGTGGTATTGAAGCGCTGGTCCAAGCTCCCATCTGGGGAGACCAGGGCGCGAACGTGCCCAGGTAGTTGAAGGTGCCCAAAGCAATAATCAAGAAGAGCACGGTCAATACAGCCAATGGTCGGCGGCGCGGGCTTTTTTCGCCTGTGTTCGAGATGAAAGGGAGGACGAAGAGTATGCCGATGACGATAAAGGGAACAGTAAGGATCAGCACTGTTTCCAGGTAGTCCGGCATCAATGACAATACGCCGTAGAGCCAGAGAAAGAAGAAATCCGGCTTCGGTACGGTGTTGATCAGCGTCGGATCAGGGATGCCATGTGGGCCTTCCGGGCCGAAGTAAGCTGCGCAAAAGACAATCCCCAGCAGAACGAGACCGCTAAAGATTAGATCCTTACTAATTGCTTTCGGAAAGAACGGCACACCATCTTTTTTCAGTAGTGCTTCATACTCTTCAACGTACGTTGCTTTCTCGACCAGTTTGCCGGGAACCGGATACTCGTTGATCCCTTTTGCGAGCACCAGTCGCAGGTGCAAACTGACGATTGCGATGATCGTGCCAGGTATGACAAAGACGTGTAGCGTAAAAAATCGTGAAAGTGTCTGACCGGCGATGATTGGCCCGCCAAGCATCATGTGAACGATCGCTGGTCCCATCAACGGCACTCTTCCGGCCATCGCGGCACCGATCCCTAACCCCCAGTAGGCATCCTGATCAAATCGCAAGACCTGGCCAGTAAATGCCATACCAAGCGTGCACAGGAGAAGTACGACTCCGGAAATCCACGTCAGTTCGCGTGGAAATTTGAAAGCTCCGAAAAGAAAGACCTGAATCATGTGCAGGAGCATGATGGCAACCATGAAGTTTGAACCCCAGTTATGCATGGCGCGCAGAAACCACCCCAACTGCTGCTGATAGTTCAAATATTCCAGGCTGCTATAAGCTTCACTCGCTGAGGGGACGTAAATTAACGCGAGGCAGATGCCGGTCACAATCTGGATCACGAAGCAGAGCAGTGTGCCGCTGCCCAAGACGTAGAACCAACTACCGGACTTGCGGGGAACAGTGTGGCCCGCCGTCGCAGCAAAGAGCTTGCTGATATAGACTCGCTCGTCGATCCAGAGTGCGATGTTCCTCAATCTCTCAATCATGCCATTTCCTCAACCCGGCCTGTCCTTCAACACGTGCTGCGATTAAGCCGGCTGGTTCAGGGTGGGAAGTTGACCCCCATTCACCCAAAGTTGGCCGTCCTCTATTTTGTACTGGTATTCGTATAGGCCGCGGGGCGGCGGACCCGACGCGTGTGAACCGTCTTCGTAAAATGCACCACCATGACAGGGACACATAAAAAGGTGTGATTCCTGGAACCAACGGACTGGACATCCCAAATGCGTGCAGTTAATGGCGAACACCTGAAACTTCTCTCCTTCGACGCGCCGCACCCAACAGGGAATCTCAGCCGTTGGACCATCCCAGGTATGGGTGTATGGATTACGGTACTTTGCGAGGCGGGTTTGGTTCTCGGGGAAACTTTCTACTTGTCCCAGGGCAATCCAGGATTTAAACGGACCTGTACTTCGGAAGCTGGAGAAAAGATAACTGAGTACGGGAACAGACACAGTCACCGCTGCGATCCCATTAAGGAAGAAACCGAGCTTGAGCAGAAATGATCTGCGTGACGTTCCACCCAAAGTCTTCGCTTTCCCCACGGTTGTAATTTCAAGCGTTCTATCGGCCATGTGTTTAATCCTCGGTTCGTTTCCAGCAATTTCAGTTTGGTCCAGGCAATGTTTTGGCGTTGTGGTTCGTGGCCAGGCGCGCGGCTTGTCTACGTTCGGCCAGCCAGACAACGACATCATCTATCTCCTGCAAAGACATAGGATGGCCCGGAACGTTCGAACGCCAGTCGGGTTTTCCCAGATCAGCGCGGCCAACGACAATGGTTGTGCGCAAGCCTTGATCGCTGACCAGACTCAGAAAGTTTGAATCAACGATGGAACCCGCCGAACCACCTGATCCATTCGTGCCATGACAACCTGCACAATACGTCTGATACGCGACGGCACCGCGCGCCGCATCGCCGGCACTGGGGGGAGTAAGCGAACTATCGGTTCCACTACCGGCCGGTGCACCGTTTACGCTGTAACTTGGAAGCTGTATCCCTTTGTATTCGTCGGGCCTGGCCCACTGCGTCCTCATCCCAGCGATAAGCAACGTTATTTGCTGGTCCGTGAGACTACCACCCGACTGCGTGAAAAAAGCGGGCATGCTTGTGCCAGGTCTACCTAGAGAGATTGTCTGGCGGAGCTCGTTGTCTGACACGAACGCGAGATAGAGTGGGTCATTAAGCGCGCGCGCAGCACCGAGTCTTCCTCCCGCGCCGTGACAGCCCGCGCAGTTCGCTGCATACAGTTGATTAAAATCGGTAACCTGCGAAGGTGGGCGCCAGCGCTCAGCTTCAGTCGGTTGACCTGGAAAGCGAACGCTGCAACCAATCAGGCATGAGCACGCGAAAATGACAGCAACGAAGAGCAGCGTCTTTGTCATCGCTCCCCTCCCTCTTCGGGCATCAGACCTGGAGCTTCAAGGCCAGCACGTGCGGCCAACGGCCATGACTGCGCGGTTTCAATTGTCTTTGAATGTGCGACGATATAACCGGTAATCAACCCGAATGCTACTTGCGATGCGATGAACCATCCCCATGCGATTCGTGCGTTAAGTGCCGGGTTCACAACTTCGAGGGTCGAGGCGACCAGCGCGGTCCACAACACAGGAGCAAGAAAGCTTCCCCAAAAAGCCGTGAAGCGCGACGGCATCATTGGGAGAATCGCGGCATAGAGTAGGCCCACTAGAGAAGAGATAACACCATGACTAATGAGCGCCACGATCAGGCCTGACATGTGAAAAGCTCTCAACTCCTCAACCGGGGCTGAGGCAAGCGATGGCAAGGCAGCAGCGGCCAGCAAGTTAATCGGATACCACAAGCTGCCCTGTGCGATTAATCCATAAAGGCAGGCAATGATTGCCATCCCAACTCCACCAATAACGCCTCCCAGCAATCCGGCTGAGTAGGGATGAACCTCGACAGGAATATTGACGCGATGACCTTCTGATCCTGGTTGCAAGTGGTCCACTCTTCGCGTCGAGCGCGCAACCGCAACCGGTACCGAGGGAAGACTGACATGAACTGACTCCACCCTGGACACCGGAAACACCTCTCGAAACCAGCCGATCGCGCCGCGCAACACGACTACAAGGCCTACGACACTGACAGCAATATTCGTCACTAATCCCGCTAACATCAGAGCAATACCGAAAGCGGTAACAAACGGCCAGAACGTGGGAGCCGGAACCTCAATTCTTCCCGATGTGTGCTCGCTCTTCTGTTCAGGCATCATTGCTTTACTCCAAATAACCGGACTCAGCGTCCAATGACGTAGACGACCGTGAATACAACAACCCAAACCGCATCCACAAAATGCCAGTACCACGAGAGCATCTCTAAACGCTCGCGGTGCATGATCGTTAGATAGCCGCGGAGGCTAAAAATAAAAACAAACACTAGTAGGGTTAGGCCGATGATGACGTGGGTGGCGTGTAGTCCAACCAACGAATAGAAAGTTGTCCCGAAGAGGTTGGTGCTAATGGTAAGTCCATCGTGGTAAATCAGCCTGTACCATTCTCTGGCAGTAGAGATGAGAAAGGATGCAGCAAGTACTATCGTTGCCAGCCACCAAAGTTTAAAAGTCACGATCCGATCTCGGTTGAAGGCACGCTCCGCCAGCATGATAGTGATGCTGCTCGAAAGCAGACAGATCGTCGATAGAATTGGCAGTTCCAATACTTCGCGCGGAGTTGGGCCAGTCAAGCTCTTGCCCACATAGAAAAGGTACGCAGCGACGAAGATCGAGAAAAGACACGTCTCTGTCAGAATGAGGCAGAGAACGGCCACTTTGCGTTTCGAGGGCAGTTTCCACTCAATCGCGTCTTCAGCTACAGCTATTGTTGCATCCGTCATCATCGCTTTAACTCAGTTGATGGTTTCACTCGTATTTCCAATCCGGATCTTCAGGGTGCTTCAGATCCCAAAGAGGCCGGCGACTGCGCACAACTGGCATGGTCTCGAAGTTGTATTCTGGCGGTGGAGAACTGGTGGTCCATTCAAGCGTCCAGGCATCCCATGGATCATTTCCCGCAACTTCACCCTTGTTAAGGGAGCGCAATATGTTGACTACGAGACAAAGAATGCCAGCAGCCTGAACTAAGCCTCCGAACGAAGTAATCAGGTTCAACGTCTCCCAGCCGCGCCCGGCATCGTAGGTATAGATTCGACGTGGCATGCCGAGCAGGCCTGGGATGTGCATCGTGTCGAAAGTTATGTGGAAACCGATCGCGAAAAGCCAAAAGTGCCAAAGTCCGAGTTTGCGATCTAGCAGCCGGCCGAAGGCTTTCGGATACCAGTAATAAAAGCTCGCAAAGATGGCGAAGAGCAGTCCGCCGATGAGCACATAGTGAAAGTGCGCGACGACGAAGTACGAATCTGTTAGCTGCCAATCGAAAGGAACCACGGCCAGCATGATTCCCGTCAAACCCGCGATTAGAAATTGAAAAAGAAAACCAAGACAGAAAAGCATCGGCAATTCAAACCGAATCTTGCCGCCGTACAACGTTCCGAGCCAGTTGAAGATCTTGATGCCGGTCGGCACACCAACGAGCATTGTTGAGATGGCAAAGAAAGTATTGCCGATGGAAGTCATGCCGACGGTAAACATGTGATGTGCCCAGACACCCAGGCTGATCAGACCGATCATCGACGTCGCGCCGACCATCACCGGATAACCAAAAATTGGTTTGCGTGAGAACACTGGGATGATTTCTGAGATACACGCAAAGCCGGGAATTATCAGAATGTAGACTTCCGGGTGACCAAAGATCCAGAAGAAGTGTTGCCAAAGTACGGCAGACCCGCCGGCCTGTGTGTCGAAGAAACGTCCGCCTAGATAACGGTCAATCAACAACATGATCTGCGCAGCTGAGAGTGCCGGCAGGACCAACAGGATCATGAGGTTAGTGACGATCATCATCCAGACAAACAGTGGCATACGCATTAAGGTCATCCCTTTACAGCGCAACGTGAGAGCAGTGGCGATGACATTAATAGAGGAGACCGTGGTGCCAACGCTGGTCAACAGCAGACTGAGAATCCAATAGTCCGTGCTATGCCCACGCGAGAAGGCCCTTCCTGACAGTGGAGCGTAAGCGAACCAACCCACGTCCGGCGCTGAACCATGACCAGATAGTCCGGGAGCGCCCAGATAACTGAAGTAAAGCAGTAGTCCCCCGAACAGAAACATCCAGTAACCAAAAGCATTCAAGCGTGGAAACGCCATATCGCGTGTGCCGATCATCAGCGGGACAAGATAGTTTCCCAGACCAGCCAGGATCGGCATGCCCACGAGAAAGACCATCGCAGTGCCGTGCATTGTGAAGAGACGGTTGAAGACTTCCGGCCCAATTAGGTCATTGTTCGGCACCGTAAGTTGAAGTCGAATTGCCAGGGCCATACAACCCGCGACTACCAAAAAAAGGAGGGCGCTACCGATGTACATCAAGCCCATTTTTTTATGGTCAACAGTGACAACCAATCCGTGCAGTCGATCAATTAGCGACAACCCCGGTTGTGTGGCACCTGTGATGGCAATTTCTTGAGTAGCCATTCTGTCTTCCAGTTCTATTTCAACGTTTGCAAGTAAGCGACCACCTGGTCCACTTCGCTATCTGTGATTTGTAAGTTGGGCATTAGACAGCCAACCTTGAGTTTTTGTGGATCCCGGACCCAGGCGCGCAGCATTGCTGTTGAATTTGGCGCGGCACCCGACCCAAGCGTTTCTCGGCTCATCAGGTGTGTAAGGTCAGGACCAAACTTTCCTTCCGCCGAGGTTCCGCGGACGGTGTGGCAGTTAACGCACGAATTCGCGAAGAATACTTTGCGACCTTCCTGAGCGCCCGAATCTTCAACTGCCGACTGTTTTTGTTCAGCTACCCAACGATCAAACTCTCCAGGTGCATGCACGATCACGCGAATCAACATGCGCGCGTGTTGTGTGCCGCAATATTCAGCACAGTTGCCGAGATAGGTTCCGAGTTGTGTGGGCTCAATCCACATCAGATTGTCCTTGTTGGGAATCAGATCCGTTTTGCCCGCGAGCTGAGGAACCCAAAAGCTATGGGCCACGTCCATCGATTGGAGCTTGAGAAAGGTAGGACGTCTGATGCTGTCAGTGCTCGCAGGTACGTGTAGTTCGTTAGCCGTAACAATGCCCAGTTCTGGATAGCGAATCTCCCACCACCATTGATGGCCGATGATAGTTGCGTTAACAGTGCCTGCCGGCGGCTTTCGATCCTGTATATGAGCGATGCCGCGCGACGTTACAAGAATCAAAACGAACACAATGATGATCGGCAGTACAGTCCACGCCAATTCAATCTGGTTACTTCCGTAGATCTGAGGTGGTTCAGTCGATTCATCCCCAGCACGTTGGCGGTAACGAACGAGCGCATAAACAAGTAGACCAACGACCACGAGAAAGATTGCTGTGCAGATTGCGATCGTCAACAGTGAGATATCACTGATTTCCTGGGCTGGTTGCGACAGCGGTCGAAAGATATTGGTAGTTGGGTCTGGATTGCCAAGCGCCGGTTTAAGCTCTCCATTGGCCCAGATCCAAAAGGCGGAAATGAGTAGAAGAAGCAACCCTCGCAAGGTTCCCCGATTGAGACGCAACCCGTTTCCTAAAAATATAAACAAGTGACTCTTGTATTTTTGGACTGAAAGCATGCTAACGGTCCCCATCCATCGCCCTTAAGCAAAACAATTCGAACTTCAGTCGGGGGTGAGTCCTCAGCAGACTCAGATTTTCAGATTTCGTGAGAAGGCCAACGCACAAACACCTAATGCCTCATCGAACCGTTCGCTCTTCTCCGTCATGCACTGTGCAAGAGACTTGCCAGAGTTAGTGGTGAGTCAAGAGCGTAGCCAAGTGGCCCGAAATTGAATCGATGACCAGGGCATCGTTGGGAAAATGGTGGTGAGTGTTCCGACACATTGCCGGATGAATCCGGCATTTCCGGCATTCATGGCGAGCGACCGGTGTCAAAAAAAGGAAATCCTCCCAACGGTAGTTGGGAGATGGTTCAGGTACTTTCTACAAGAACGAGCCCTCCGAATTTAGCGCCAACTGCGAAGTGTCAAAAGTACGTCCAGACCAGCACTGGAATTTGAAGGCTCTCTTTGCAAAGGATCTGAATATGCATTTGGCACGTGCAAGAAGGGGCTGGATCACAAGAGCAAGACAGGTTGCGAGGGGACACACGCAAGACTTCGCAGTTGGCGTTGAATTGTTTGGGTCTGTTTGTAGAAAGGACTTGAACATCTACCAACTGCCGTTGGTAGGATTTCTTTTTTGGCACACATTCACATCGGTCGCCCATCACATCGTTTGGGCAATTACTAATTCCAAAGTTGATCAGGAAAAGCGCAGTGGTTCCAGAGGGAGGTCTGCCGTTCTGTTCATCCTCATTTTTTAATCACAGACATCACAGTCTGCAGTTCAGCAACAAGAACCTTCGTGAACCAAGTGTCGGGCGTGCTATCGACAATTGTTTCGGTACGGCCGTCAATTCCGTCAACTTTCGTTCCCGCAAGTTCGATAACCTCTAAATTCCAGCTTTTTCCAGACTCGGTTTGTCCGGTACGTTCGTTGCGCTAGGACGTGAAGAGGAGTAGCGCAAAGGTCTCTGGAACATTCAAACCACCATGCACCTGGACATTCAAGAATTATCAGATAAGGCGCTTACCGCAATAGGTTTGAAATTCGACTTTGAAGTTGTTCGTAACTCGCTAAACTTCTTGACCAACCCACTAAAACAATTTGTATGGATTTTCGCGTTGGTCGTATCCGTAGGTTTGCCCACGCATGCCCAACAATCTGACGAGGTGCAGAAGCAGATACAACAGCTCAAGCAGCAGTACGAACAAACAACTCGTGAGTTACAAGAACGGATCGCTGCTCTTGAACAGCAAGTCAAAAAGGACAACGAAGCCGACAAGAACCTAACGAAAAAAGACGGAGTGGTGTCTGTAGTAGAGAGCGCCGCGCAAACGGCTCTCGGACAAGATGAGAAGAAGCGATCGGTTCAGGGACAGACTCCTTCCGCACCGACTTACGAATTCTTGAGAGATGCAGATACAAGGATGAAGAACCTGGAAGAGCAGGTGAAGAGCTTTGAATTCCACGGCTATTTACGTTCAGGTTATGGACTCAACAGCAGGGGCGGGCAGCAGGTCGCCTTTCAAGCACCGGGAGCTGATGCCAAGTATCGTTTGGGGAATGAGGCGGAAACATATGCCGAGCTGATCTTTGTCAACAACTGGGTTAACCCGGAACACGATAAAGATAAGGCTTGGATAAAGACCGAGTTTATGATCGAGGCCAACTCCACAAACTCTGCTAGCTTCGCAGATTTCCCAGGCGGCATTGGTAATGATCGATTCCGCGTGCGTGAAGCCTTCGTCCAAGCGGGCAACATCTTTGAGAGTCAGCCGCATGCGAAGTTTTGGGCCGGCGAACGGTACTACCGACGCTATCAATCGCACATAAACGATTTCTACATTTCCGACATGAGCGGTTATGGCGCTGGCGTTGAGGATTTAGACGTGAAGGTTGGCAAGCTTGCTGTCGCTTTTCTGGCTGGCGCGCGTCCCGACATCACGACTGAAAATGGCAACTACGCTAAGAGCAACATTGATGTGCGTCTCTACGACGTAAACGCGCCAGGCGGAAAACTATCCGGTTGGTTCAATTACTCCAGGGCTAAAGGCGGAACGACACCAAGTGGGACCGTCATTCCCACAAGCAATGGATTCGCGTTCGGCATTGCCCATCAACGTCTGGAATGGAAAGGCGGCTACAACTGGTTTTCGGTCCAGTACGGAAAGGGAGCCGCGAGCAACTACAGCACCTCGATCGATGACCCAACTCCCTTCCTCAAGGATACGGAGAGATTTCGAATAGCAGAACACTTGCTGATTCAAACGAACGACAGGTTTGCT